>JANXPR010000525.1 GCA_025357215.1 Acidobacteriaceae bacterium
GGCAATCTGTTGGAAACTCGGATGGAAATCACAACCTATAATCTTCATTGCGGCTCCTTTCTCTCCGAGTCTTGGTTTTCGCAAACTCAAGTTTACTCGGCACTCGGATTGGAGCCGTCGTTGTTATCTAATCAAGCAAGCCCGAGTCACGCCTGGCGTGATGAGGACGCGCCGAAGGATCCCTGTACTCTTCTTATCTCCCGCAACCGTTTAGGGAATTTTCCCGAAACTGCACACAACGAATAAAGCCTGGTAAGAACGCCTTGCTGCTGCATTTCTATTCCCTATCATCCTCGGGATCTTTCGACTCCGCGCCCATCAACTTCGCCGACCAAGAACTGTTCCAGCGCTTCGCTCAAGATGACAGATTCAATCATTCTGGCCGGCGCAAGCAAAATACGTCGGCGATAAAACCGTCAAAACCTGCAATCGGCAAAGACGCGCAGAGAAATCTTACGCCTGTTGGACCACCGGCTGGAGATTGCGGGCGGCTTCGGCCAGGCGCAGCAAGGATTTGCACAAGCGGTCCGTGGCATGGCGGGCGTAGTCATTTTCTTCAATGAAGTTTCCGGCCACACAGCGGACGCCCAGGGCCTCGATGGCTCCCATGTCGCATTGCACCTGTTCGGCCTGCTCCTCCGCATAGCGGACCTTCATATGGTCGGACACGGGCGCGGAGTTGACCAGAGCGTAGTCGAACACGGGTTGCCGCGCATGATCGTAAATGGCTTTGATGTGTTGTGACGCGGTCATGTGCAGGCTCTCGTTGGCTTCCGTCATAAGGTTGCAGACGAAGACTTTGATCGCGCGGGAGCGGACGATGGCTTCAGGAATTCCGCGGACGAGTAAGTTAGGAACCAGGCTGGTGAAGAGAGAGCCGGGGCCAATGGTGATGACGTCAGCGTCGGCGATGGCCTGTAGAGTTTGCGCAAGAGGCTCAGGATTTTCCGGGACCATCTTCAATTCGGCAATGCGTTTCGCGCTGGCGTTGATCTTAGTTTCTCCGCGCACGTGGGAACCATCATTCATGGTGGCTTCAAGTTCCACGTTGGCGGATGTGGCGGGAAGGATGTGACCGCGCGTGACGAGAATTTCTGATGCTTTCTTGACGGCGGCAGCGAAGTCGCCGGTCATTTCCGTGAGCGCCGCCAGAAACAAATTGCCAAAACTGTGACCTTCGAGTTCACCGGACCCGGTAAAGCGATGTTGAAAAAGCTGCGAGAGAAGGTTCTCGTCCTCAGAGACGGCGACCAGGCAGTTGCGTACGTCACCGGGGGGAAGCATGTTGAGTTCGCGGCGAAGACGTCCGCTGGAGCCGCCATCGTCACTGACGGTGACTACGGCCGTGAGGTCGCTGATCCATGGCTGAGAAGGTCGCGTGTCCGGTGGAATTTCACCGGCCACGAGCGTGTAACGTTTGAGTCCTTTGAGCAGCGTGGAAAGTCCGGTGCCGCCGCCGATGGCCACCACGCGAAATCCGCGATTGGTGCGATCGGCGTGCTGCTTGGAGTTCGGCGACATTTTTTGGGGCTTTAACGCTTTCGCTGTTCCGCGCCCGGAGGCATGTCCGTAGGTTCCGGGTAGAGCAACTCCGTGAACCGGGGATCGTCCGCCATATTCTGGAAGTCAGAATCGTTGCGCGCCTGGTAGCGGTTATGCGGATTCAGGCGGATGGCCTCGCTCAACTGTTTCAGTGAGCTTTCCACCTGGCCGGTAAGGCAATCGACGACCGCCAGACCGTAATAGGCGAAGTCCGCCTTGGCATCATGCTTCAGGATCTTTTCCATGTGCGTGCGCGCCTGATCAAAATGCCCGGAATTCATGAGCGACACGGCGTAGTCAAAGTGCTCTTCGTTGGTTTTGAAGCTGGAGGAAGCTTCCGCGAGCTGCTGGGTGCAGGTGCTTAAATGCATGCGGGCGCGATCGGCTAGTTCGCGCGGTCCGTTGGCGACGATCTTCTCTAACAGGCCCTTGGCCTTCTCGAATTTGTGCTCCTGCATGGCCTTCAGGCCGGACTCGTAGTTTTGCACAGCCTGTGCAAAACCCGGGTCTTGTTTGAATCCGGTCTTCTGCGGAGGAGCAGGTGGTTTTTTGCCAGCCATCGTCGGACTATTCCTAATAACTTTTGTTTTGTTGGGTTTAGCAACCGAACGTTTAACGCTTGCTGCTACTTTTTTCTTCATTCTGTTGTGCCATTGCGGCCACCGTTAAAAACGGAGCAAAGCAAGGCTGTGGAAAAGATCAGTTTGCCCGCCCCCACGGCGGAAAACTGTCAAGGGGTGCAGCCCTTTATACGTAACTTGGTTACCGCACGTCAACTGCACCACAATAAGTGCAAAAAATCAATTGACCGGATCAGGATGCTCCAGGTCAATGGTCTTGTAATCGCCGCGGACGATCCCATTGCGGATCATCGTGGGAGTCCAACCTTTTTTTGACATCTTATAAGCGTACAGACTCTCCTTCTTGCAAATACCGCAGTGGGCAGCATAGTCTCCTTCAAAACATGAGCGTAAGCTCTGGTGCCCATGATTGCGGTCGCAGTAGCTAAAGCACGGCAGTTGATACAACACCCCATCGATCATGGCCGCGGCCTGATAAGCGGCGGTTTGCGCTGGATCAGTGTAACCTGCATTCTCGAGTTGTTTTTTCGTCCAAACAGGCGGCAAAACCGCACCTTTGGCCGGAGGAGCGGGATGATAAGCCGGCATCTCGTTTTTCTGAGAGTCAGGCCCTTGAGCGTGCGTTATGGCAAAAATGGAAATCACGGCGAGAAGGCCGACCAGATATTTCATAGACAGCTTTACCTCAAAATGATTTGGCTTACGTTCCTGGCGTTGGAATCCGGCCCTCGTCTCGTCCGGAACTCGGGCGGAAATTGGCCGGAGCCTCTCTCCGGGACGAATCAGTTGACCGGAGCAGGGTTCTGCAGGTCGATTTGCTGAAACTCGCCGCGGATGATGCCATCGCGGATCATCTTGGGAGTCCAGCCTTGCTTTGATTTCTGGTACGAGTACATTGCTTCCGCCATGCAGGTGCCGCAGTTGGCGCCGTGAGTGCTTTCAAAGCAGGCGCGCAAACTGGTGTGCCCAGCATGACGATCACAATGACAATAGCAGGGCATCTGGTAAACCACGCTGGAGACTTTTGTCGCGGCTTTGTAAGAAGCCTTCTGTGCCGGCTGAGTCAGGCCCGCGTTCTCCAGTTGCTTTTCCGTAAGAATGTCCGGCAGCGCCGCGCCCTTGACGGGAGCAGTAGCGTGAAAAGCGGGAATGTCACCGCCTGGAGCGTTCCACTGGGCGTGCGTCATAACAAAAGCGAAAATTAAGGCCGTTGCGGTAAAAAAGTATTTCATAACCATACATTTTACCTCAGAATAGGGCAGTTTCCCGCATCCAAAGAAGCGGGCCCGTCGAAGTGATTTTCACGGGAAAAAGCAGCTTATAATCAACGCAATCCAAGCAGGAGCGAAGACCACAAGTGGAAATACCTGACCAGCCACACCCCCCCGAACCGGGCCAGCCAGACGAATCGCGCACAGCCATGTCTTCCACGCCCAAGCCCAGCGGAGAAAATGCGTCTGGGCAAAATGCGTCCGGACAAGACGCGGGCGGGCGAGAAACAAACACCCCAGCGTCCGAAAACTCCGGTAAAAGCTTCAGCGTGTTGCGCACCTGGGCGCGTGACCTGTTCTTCTGCGTGGTGATTTCGTTTTTCTTCATTTTGTTTTTGTACCAACCGGTGAAGGTGGAAGGCGGCAGCATGGAGCCTGGACTGGAAGACCAGGAGCGCATCTTCATCAACAAGCTGGTCTACCGCATGGGCGCGATTGAGCGCGGCGACATTGTGGTGCTCCGCTATCCGCGCGATCCCAGAAAAAGTTTTATCAAGCGGGTGATTGGATTGCCCGGTGACCACATCCGCCTTGCCCAGGGAAACGTCTGTCTCAACGGGAACAAGCTAGACGAGCCGTATGTCCCCAGCGAGTATCTTGATTACCATTCCTATTCGGAGATTGATGTACCTGAAGATCATTACTTCGTGTTGGGCGACCACCGGTCGGCTTCGCAAGACAGCCGGGATTTTGGTCCCGTGACGCGGGGCAACATCTACGGCAAAGCCGTGTTCGGATATTGGCCAATGGAAAAGATGGGGGCAGTGAAGTAGGAAGCAGTCAGCACTCAGCACTCAGCAGTCAGCCAAAGACAAGCAGTTGGCAATTAGCAATTGGCAATTGGCCAAACCCGGAAAACAGAAGCAAGACGGCTAAAAGGCCAAATGCTATCGGCCAAAAGCCAAAGCCAAAGCCAAAGCCAAAGCCAAAAGCATTGGACCTAGCAAGTCAGATATATGCTCAAGAATCTCAAAGTCGCCCTCATCCGCCGTTTCGCGCGCAAACGTCTGGGCAAAGACATTGCGCCGTTGCAAACCATCGCCACCAATCCTGACGTGTTGATTCCCTACACGCAATTCAGCATTGCGATGGACAAGACAAAACTAGTGGACCGCAAGCTGAAAGTGCTGGGACA
>JANXPR010000526.1 GCA_025357215.1 Acidobacteriaceae bacterium
GGCTTTGGCTTTGGCCTTGGCGTCTTCCATCTTCTCTTTAAGAGCGTCTTCGCGCTTCTTCATTTCTGTGTCGAGAAGTTTTTCCAGGTCGCCTACTTTGAGCTTGCCGTCTTTGGCTTCAAGTTTGCCGACCATCGTACCGTCCGCCTGGACGAGAACGGCCAGGGGAAGCTTGCCGTCCGGAACGTATTTCTGGCCGAGCGAAGTACGCGCGTCCACGATGCCCATGGTCACGCATTGTCCGGAATAAAGCTGCAAGGTGCGCGATTCGCGCAGACTGGAAGCCTTCACCTCCACGTCTGACGAGGGGAACCAATAGATCGCCAAGCCTTCTTTGGGCGTGGTTTCCGGTGCAATCAGTTTCCAGGGGACCATGTAGGTCTGCGAACTGGAGCCGCCGCCGGACATACCGCCCATGCCGCCGCCTCCGCCGCCTCCACAGGTGGCCCAGACCTGGCTGGACAGGAAAACAGTGATCAAAAACAGGGACAACAAGCGGTGGGGGATGGAGTATTTCATGGGCGGATTATAACAAGATTGGCCGTTCCGGGGGGTTGTCAACTTCTTTGGAAATTGCCAAAGTGACTGGGGCTAAGTACTTGGTATTTGGTAGTTAGTACTTGGTAAAGTCTTAAGCCATCTGATTGCGTACCTTTCGCTCGGTTCGTACGCCTTAGCATTTTTGGGCTGTATCCGCTAGAATCCGCCCCATGTCGCGGCCCGTCTTCAATTTGTTTCTCGTTTTGCTGCTGTCACTATCCTGCAGTCTCGGCGCTTGCACGGGTCCAATGGAACAGCCTAAGGTCTACAACAACGCCGAGTTGGGATTCAGCTTCGTACCGCCCGGCGGCTTCCGTGATGTCACGGCTGCGTGGAAAGAAGGGCACGGTTTTCAAACCTCCTCCCAGGCCTAACCAGCCGATTACTGACGACGTGCTGCACATGATGAACGGCCCGGATGATAAAGCCGCCGCCTGGGTATCAATTGCCGTGCGTACGATGGTGCGCGGCCCGCAACTGGGTAAAACAGACGATATCAATGATGGCTATATCACTAACATGGGCGCGGCTCCCGGTGAGACGATTGAGCGCACGGCCGTGAAATTGGACAGCAAAGATTTTGCTGTGTCGCGGGTGGCACTCAACTACCAATCGCCAACAAGATACGCGATCGCTTATACGACGGTCCGCAAAGACAAATTCGTAACGTTTGTGTTTGCGGGGAACAACCGTAACGAAGTGGAGCGCGTCGCCCTGAGCATGAACACAATTAAGTTTGTTCCTTGAGCTTCGATCAGTCTGCGCGGCTCAAGCTCCCGTCATCAACTCCTGCATGGCCTGAGTCACCGCGTCCGGAGCTTCAAGCGAACTGGAATGTCCGCATGCAGGGACCTTCAGCAGCTTAGAGCCAGCAATGCGGGCGGCGACGAACTGAGAGCGGAACGGCGGCTGCGGAGTGTCGTCTTCGCCGGCGATGATGAGCGTGGGACAACGAATCGCGGCAAGTTCTTCGTCAGAAACAGCAGCGCGGTTCATCACGCCCATTAGCGCGGAAGCGACGTTCCTGGGGCGCGAACCGAGTCTGGCGGTCCACTCTTTCAGCATGGCTTGTTTAGCAGGACTTTGACTCTTGCGTGTGGACTTACCGAACAATTCTTTTACGGCGATTCCGGTAAAAAGTCCGGTACCGACCATCCGTACCAATCGCGCCAGAAAGCTGTATTTCTTTCGGCTAAAAGTTTCTTCTTTCTGCGCGCCGGTATTCATCAGAGTGAGCGTTCGGACCAGTTGGCGGTGACGCGCGGCCAGCCGCATGCCGACGAAGCCTCCCATGGACAATCCGGCAAAATGACAAGGCGCGGCGTTGAGCGCCTGGATAAGCGCGGCGGCATCTTCGGCGAGCGTTTCCATGTCATGGCCGGAGCCGGGATCTTGTGACTGGCCTTGTCCGCGATGGTCATAGGTGATGACGCGGTAGCGGCGTTCAAAGGCCGTGACCTGCGCGGCAAACATGGAGTGGTCCATGAGCAGTCCGTGGGAGAAGACAATGGTCTCCGGTCCGCGGCCTGATTCGGTATAGAACAACTCAACGCCGTTGACTTTGATGGTGGACACGCGCGTGCATCCTTGTGAAAAGGTTTAGGGATTCGGAGACGGCGACTAGGGTATCACGGTATGGCCGGAGGCGCGGGCGTGAGCGGCGCGTCCGGCTTCATCAAGTCCGGCTTCATCAAGTCCATCTTCAGGAATTTACGGGCCAGCCGGCCGAGAACTGGGTATTCCGCCCATTCGCCGTTGTTAGCCTTGATGGCGAACACGATCGCGCAGATAAGAATGATGAGCCAACTTCCCATAAGGAATAGCCACATCAATGGCATAAGCACGAAGATGGCCGTAGGCGGCGCTGAGGATTTGTCGGCCACATGACTGAAAACGGTTGCAAAGATGGTGGCGACCCAGATGACGGTGAAGATCATGGCGCAAATGATATAGACAAAATGCAGCAACATGGCCTGGAGGGCGTGAAAGCGCACAAAGAGCGAGTCTTTCTTGACCAGGAAGATGATGAGCGGGGCGATCCATCCGCCCACGATTTGCAAGGCATGGGCCAGCGTGGCCATGGTGCGTTCGTCAGAAGTGGGCTGCGGCCATTGGGCGGCGGGTGAGGACATGGGTTTCTCCTTAAAAGCCGATTGATTTTAACCCGCCCCCATCTAACCAAACCCCTACTTTTGCCGTCTAAATCCATTGGAACCGCAGACCCCTGCCATACGTATTCATTAACAGACGTCTCATGAAATCAGCCCTGGACATCTTCGGACAAGTCTTACGCACCCTGTGGGCGCACAAGTTGCGCTCGTTTCTCACCATGTTTGGCATCGCTTACGGGGTTTTTTCCCTCCTGATGCTGATTGGCGTGGGCGAGGGGTTCCGCTCCGGCCAGCGCAAGAACATGGCGGACATTGGCGAAGATGTGATCTTCATGTGGCCCGGCCAGGTACCCAACATCTCCGGACAACACGCCGGCGGCCGCTTCTACTTCATTACTTATAAGGACTACCAGGACATCAAGGCCGAAGCTAAGACGGTGAAGGACGTGGTGCCCATCATTAACCGGGGTGACATGAAGGTGGTGAGCGATTTTGCCACCAGCAGCGGGACGTTTACCGGAGCCACGCCGAATTTCGCTACCGTCCGGTACCTGCCGCTGGGCCAGGGACGCTGGCTGAACAATGAAGACGAAGTCCAAAAGCGCAGCGTATGCGTGCTGGGCTACCAGATGATGCGCACGTTGTTTCCGGGGCGTCCGGCGCTGGGCAGCACGATCTTGATCAACGGCATTCGCTTTGACGTGGTCGGCGTGCTGGATAAGATCGGCAAACAGGAGAACAACGGCAACAACATTCGTGTGTACATGCCGCTGAATACCATGCGCGAATTTTTCCCCATCAAAAACGCGCACACCACGGATGACATAAGCGGACTCAACTTCCAGCCCATTGCCCGCGACCAACACCTGCAAGCAATCAAGGAAGTGCACAAGATCATCGGACGCAATCACGGGTTTGATCCTGAGATCCCGGAAGCTTTTGAAGGCTGGGACACAGTGCAGAGCACGGAGATGGTAGGGAAGATTTTTACCGCCATGGATTTTTTCCTGGGCGGCGTAGGCCTGATCACGCTGGCGCTGGGCGCCATTGGCATCATCAACATCATGCTGGTTTCGGTGACGGAGCGCACACGTGAAATTGGATTGATGAAAGCCGTGGGCGCCACAACCAAGGACGTGATGGTCCAATTCTTTCTGGAAGGCGCGTTCCTTACCATGTTAAGCGGCGCGTTGGGCGTGGGCGTGGCGGCGGCAATTTCGCAAATCCTGATTGTGGCCTGGCCCAAGAGCAACATCGGATTTGATCCGCCGCATATTGTTCCGTTGTCGGCGGCGCTGGCGGTGCTGGCGTTGGCGGTGGCCGGGATCGTTGCCGGTCTTTATCCCGCGCGCAAAGCTGCCATGCTTACGCCGGTGGAAGCGTTGCGAAAGGAATAGGCAGGCATGGTCCATGATCTGTTAGGGCAAGCATATTCAGCCATGCGTTACAACCGGCGGCGCACGGCGCTGACCATGCTGGGCATGGCCTGGGGTATTGCCACGGTTGTGCTGCTGCTGGCCTACGGCGCAGGCTTTGGACGCGCCATTGGCAGCATCTTTTCGCAGATGGGCATGCAGATGATGGGCTTCTTCCCCGGACGCACGTCGCTGCAAGCCGGCGGAATCAAAGCCGGCATTCCCGTGCGCTTCCAGGTGGAAGACGTCCAGCACGTGCAGGAACTGGTGCCGCTGGTCCGGCACATTACCCCGGAAGTCCGGCTGGATCCGGCGAATGTGCAGAACGAGAATCGGTCGTTCACTTTCCCGGTAAGCGGCTTCTATTCGCAAATCCAATTCATTCGCGCCATTGACATGGACGGAGGACGCTTCTTCAATCCTGACGACGAATCGCAACGCGCGCGCGTTGCCGTTTTAGGATCGGAAGCCAAGACCAAGCTTTTTTCCGGGCAATTTGCCATTGGCGAAAAAATTCGCATCAACGGCGTGACCTTTGACGTGATCGGCGTAATGGGCGCGAAGATGCAAGAAGGCGATAGCGATATCAATCGCGTGGTGTACATCCCCTTCAGCGCCATGGCGACCTGACCGACACCAAGTATCTGAACGGCATCTGGATCAGCTACGACGGCAACCAGTACGACAAGGTCGAAAACAACGTTCGCAGCGTGCTCGGCGGCTTTCACAGTTTTAATCCCAAGGACCCGCGCGCGGTCTTCTGCTGGAACGCCATGAAGCAACTGAGCAACTGGCAGATCTTTACGATCGCCTTGGAATTCCTGCTGTCACTGATCGGCATGTCGACCCTGGCCGTGGGTGGCGTGGGGCTGATGAATATCATGCTGGTGTCCGTTACGCAGCGGACGCGCGAGATTGGCGTGGAAAAAGCCCTGGGCGCCAGACGGCGTGACATTCTATTTCAGTTTCTTTCTGAAGCCATGGCCATCACATTTGCCGGCGGCTTGCTGGGCATCATCGCCGCGTACCTCATCGCATGGAGCGTGGGACGAATACCGGTGTACAGCTACATCGCCAAAAACGCCGAAGCTGGCGACATCTCGCTGATCATTTCGCCCATGAACCTGGTGGTCTCCACCAGCATCCTGGTGGTGGTGGGCATCGTCAGCGGCATGCTTCCGGCGTTGAAAGCGTCCAGGCTCGATCCCATTGAAGCGCTGCGGTACGAGTAAATCCGCGGATGGTTCGCCGGTCCAAACCTCGCACTTGAATTTCATCCCAACAGTATTTTTGTACCTCTTGCCTGCGCCATTTAACGCCCTGGCCGGATTCCGCCGATAGAGACGGTGTATCACTTCGCGCCGTGTCAACGCGGCGTGTTACAGAACGGGTCAAAGATGCACAAACTAAAAATTCTGATAGCTGATGACGACACCATAACCCAGACTTTGCTGGAATCCCTGCTGCGGCATTGGGGATATGAAGTAGCTGTGGCTGGCGACGGCGAGCATGCGCGCACATTGTTGCGGGCCGGTGGCATACACATCTGCATTCTGGATTGGGAAATGCCGCGGCTCAATGGCCGCGACCTGTGCTGGTGGATCAAGGCCAATGAACTGAATCCCACGCCCTACGTGATCATGCTTACCGTGCGGGACAAGCCGGACGACGTGCGCACCGGTTACGCGGCCGGCGCGGATGACTACATGACCAAGCCCCTGGACCGCGACGATCTACGCTTCCGCCTGGCCACGCATGCGCTCAAGGTGCTGCGGCGGGAATCCGACCTGGCCTTGACGACTCAAATGGATCCGGTGGAGCAGTATCGCAAGGATCTTCACTTCCGTGAAATGCAGTAACCGCGGATTTCGCCCGGCGTGAGTCGCCGCGTTTTTTGATTGAGCGAATGTAGAATCATTCGTACATGCAAATCCTTCTTTCCGCGGGTGAAGCTTCCGGCGATACCTACGGCGCGCAGATGATTGACGCGTTGCGCCAGCTTGCGCCTGACACCAGTTTCTTTGGCATGGGCGGAGAGAAGATGCAAGCTTCAGGATGCGATCTGCAGGTCCACGCGAATGAAGTAGCCGTGGTTGGACTGGCGGAAGTGGTGAAACATTTGCCGGCGATCCGCCGGAAGTTTAAACATCTTGTGGCGGAAGCGGCGCGACGCAAACCGGACGCCGCCATCCTGATCGACTTCCCGGATTTCAACCTGCGCCTGGCGCGCGAGCTCCATCAACTTGGCATTCCGGTCTTTTACTTTGTAAGCCCGCAGATCTGGGCGTGGCGTACAGGACGGGTGAAGCAGATCAAGAAATATGTACGCCGCATGATCGTGATTTTTCCTTTTGAACAGGAGTTCTATCGCCGCCACGGAGTGGAAGTTTCCTATGTTGGCCATCCTTTGGCGCACCCGCTACCGCCCCAGGCTTCGCGTCCGGCTTTTGCCGCTCAATATTCGCTCGACCCGGCAAAGGAGTGGATCGCGCTGCTGCCGGGGAGCCGAAAAAAAGAAGTCCGGCTGAATTTGCCGGTGATCCTGAAGGCAGCGGCGGTTCTGCAACGAGAAGGCGCTGATTTTGAATACGTGTTGCCGGTGGCGTCAACCTTGAATAAGGAATGGATGCGCGAACAAATCGCCGCATCTTCTAGCAAGGTAAACATCAAGCTGGTGGAAAATGCCATGGTGGCGATGATGCTGGCACAGGCCTCTGTGGTTGCCAGCGGTACTGCCACGGTGGAGGCGGCTTTATCCGGGACGCCTTTCGTGGTGGTGTATCGTGTGGCGCCGCTCACATATCTACTCGGCCGCCGTCTGTTGAGCCTGGACACCTTTGCCATGCCCAACCTGATCGCCGGACGCAAGGTCGTCACCGAATTGATCCAGGGCGACTTTACGCCGGCAGCGGTGGTCCGCGAGCTGAAAGCCATCATTCCGGACACTCCGGCGCGCCGCCAGATGCAGGCCGATCTCCGGGAAGTACGCAACCGTCTAAGAGAAGA
This sequence comes from Acidobacteriaceae bacterium, assembly GCA_025357215.1. Classification (GTDB taxonomy): domain Bacteria; phylum Acidobacteriota; class Terriglobia; order Terriglobales; family Acidobacteriaceae; genus Angelobacter. Next base: position 7,073 of record JANXPR010000526.1, read on the forward strand.
GCGTTTTCGCGAGTCAGGCATGGATGCTCCCGTGCTGACTGCCGCCCGGGAGATCATGGCTGCGCTGCGGGCGAGCTGAAATCGATAGCCCGAGAGTGGTGCAAAAGCAGCTTTTTTGTAACAATTTACATCTAACGCCTCTATACCCAAGCATCTTTGGAGAAAACCTAAAATGCAACTTGCGCGGCGACCTCTGCGACGTGCCTATCTGTTCCCTGTCTTCCTGCTGTGCTCACTGCTGCCTGCCATGGCGGCGGACAAAGCCCGCTTGCATGTGGAAGACTACGTGGTCGACGCTGAGATCGTCCCCAAGACCCATCATCTTACGGCACGCGCCAAAGTCCGTTTTACCGCCGTGGAAGACCTGAACTTCGCCACTTTTGAACTGCACAATGCGCTGCGTCCCAGCAAAGTGACGGATGCCGCTGGAAAAGTTCTGCCCGCGGAACGCGTTAGCCAGGACAACGCCATCCGCGTGGCGTTTCCGGCGCTGGTGCCCAAGGGGACCACGTCCACACTAACGTTTGAATACGAAGGCGCGCTGGCCAATGCTGATGACAGTCCGGTGGACGGACTGAAGCTGGCCTACATTGGCGAAGATGTTACCTATCTTCTTTATGCCGGACGCTGGTTTCCGGTAGCGAACTTCGGGATTGACCGTTTTACGGCGGCCATCAACATCACCGCCCCCACGGGAACGGTGGTGATTGGCAGCGGGAACGTGGCGGCGGTTCGTCCCCCAGCCGCGGGGAAGACGCTCGCGTCTTTCAGTTGGCAGAAACCGAGCTTTCCGGGAACGATCATTGCTGGACCGTTCAATGACAGTGTGTTCAGCGGCGGCGCCGTCCACGTGTATTTCCAGAACGCCAAGAAAGAATTTGCTCCGGCTTACGCGGACACCGCGACCAAGGAATTTGAATACTTCTCCAGCGTGTACGGATCGGCGGCGGCGCCGATGATCAAGCTGGTGGAGTTGCCGGATGACACTGTGCCTGTAGCGTGGGCGCCGGAAATCACAGCGCTTGCCACGCGCGACATTGGCGAGAAAACCAACTATCGCCTGCTGGCGGACGCGCTGGCCCACCAGTGGTGGGGAGCGCTGGTAAGTCCCGCGTCCAAGGAAGACTGGTGGCTTATGGATGGCGGCGCGCGCGCTTCTGAAATGCGCTACGTGCAGAACGCCGCCGGCGCTACCGCTTTTGAAGACGCCACGCGCGACATGGCTGTGGGTGCGCTGGCCTATGACACCGTGCCGCTGAGTTCCATCACCAAGCTGGACACGTATTCTCCGCAGTTCCAGGCGCTGGTCACGGACAAAGGCGGCATGATCTTCCACATGATGCGCTGGGTGATTGGCGACGCGGCTTTTGACAAGTCCATGAAGGAATTCCTGACACGGTATGCGTGGAAGTCGGCCAGCGTGAGCGACCTGCAAGCCATTGCCGAAAAGAATGCCAACCAGAAACTTACTGCCTTCTTCAGCCAGTGGGTAGACGGTACGGGCGCGCCGGAATTCAAAATGAAATACACGGTGTTCCGCATCAAGAAAGGTTTCCGCGTGGTGGGCGAAGTAACGCAGGACCTGGATTTGTTCCGCATGCCGGTGGAACTAAAGATCGACACCGACGGCCAGACGGAAATGAAGCGGATTGAAGTGATGGGAACGGAATCACCGTTTTCAGTGGAAACGTTCGGCAAACCGCGGCGGCTCAATCTCGATCCCAACAACTGGGTGCTGAAAAATTCCGCCGACCTGAAAGTGCGCATCGCCATCCGGCGCGGACAAGAGTTGACGGCCCAGGGCAGCCTGTCGGAAGCCCTGGCGGAATTCAACAAGGCGCTGGACAACAACCACAACAGCTCGCTGGCGCACTACCGCATTGCCGAAGTCTTCTACCTGCAACGCAATTACCAGTCCGCCGCCAACGAGTACCGCGAATCGATTCAGGGTGACGGCGAACCGCGCTGGACGGAAGTGTGGAGCCATGTGCAACTCGGCAAAATCTTTGACGCCACACAGCAGCGTGATCGCGCGGTGAATGAATATCGCCTGGCCATCCAGACCGGCGACAACACGCAAAGCGCCCTGGACGAAGCCCGGAAATATCTGGAGACGCCTTACACGAGAGAAAGAAAATAAGGCAACCGCAAAGGACGCAAAGGGATTGAACGTTTAGTGCGTCGTTTTCGCTGACCTTGCGAAGAATCTAGCCCAGTACCTGACAATCCAAGACTGTCATTCTGAGCGAGTGCGAGCGACTGCGAGCGCGAGTCGAAGAACCGCGAGAATGTGAGTTCCAGCGTTGCCGCGTCAGGGAATTCTCACCATGATCGTGCCCACACGATCATGGTTCCGAAAACCGGTGAGAACTCCCCGAAGCAGCGTGGTGAAGGATGGTTTGCCGGGGTCCTTCGGCTCGCACGTGCTCCCTGCGGTCGGACGTGCTTGCTTGATTAGATAACAACGACGGCTCCAATCCGAGTGCCGAGTAAACTTGAGTTTGCGAAAACCAAGACTCGGAGAGAAAGGAGCCGCAATGAAGATTATAGGTTGTGATTTCCATCCGAGTTTCCAACAGATTGCC
>JANXPR010000435.1 GCA_025357215.1 Acidobacteriaceae bacterium
CATAGATTTCCTCGCACCCTGGCATACGTGGCATGCATCCAACCACGATTGGAGGTAAAGCCATGTACGTTGTTACCGGAGCTACCGGCAATACTGGAAGTGAAGTTGTAAAAAGCTTACTGGCCAAGGGACAGAAAGTCCGCGCGGTCGGCAGATCGCTGGAACGTTTGCAGCCGTACGTTGCCGAAGGCGCGGAAGCGTTTGTCGCCGACCTGAGCGACGCAGCGGCGCTCACGCAGGCTTTCAAGGGAATCCAAGCCGTCTATCTCATGCTGCCGCCCAACGTTGCCGCGCCAGATGTCCGCGGCCATCAAAGTCTCGTGACCACGGCTTTGGCCACCGCGGTCCGCCAGGCCGCCGTGAAATATGCGGTTGTCCTAAGCAGCATTGGCGCCGACAAAGAAGAGAAGACCGGACCCGTGGTCGGATTGTACGAACTGGAGCAAACCTTGAATTCTGTACCCGGGCTCAACGTCCTTTATCTGCGCGCCGGATACTTTATGGAAAATACAATGGCGCAGGCCGGCATCATTTCCGCAATGGGAAAAACCGCCGGACCTTTGCGCGCTGATTTGAAACTGCCCATGATCGCTACCCGCGACATTGGCGCCGCCGCTGCTGAAGCGCTCATTAAGCTGGACTTCAAAGACCACCAAACGCGAGAGCTGCTTGGTCAGCGCGACCTTACCATGAACGAAGTTACCGCCATTATCGCCAAGGCCATCAGTCGGCCTGATCTGCAATACGCTCAACTGCCGGACGCACACCTGCGTCCCGCGTTTCTGCAGATGGGGCTCTCCGCGGACATGACGGACCTGCTACTGGAAATGGCTGGTTCTCTCAATTCCGGATACATGAAAGCCCTGGAAGAACGTTCCGCGCGCAATACCACCCCAACGTCATATGAAACTTTTGTGGTGGAAGAGTTTGTGCCGACGTTTAAAGGAAAGTCGCAAGCGGCGTAAAGGTTGCGATCGCGATTCCCACGGAAGCCAACAAAAAGTTTCGCCATCCAGAGATTGCTTCTGGATGGCGATTTGTTTTCAAGCGAACTGCGCGCTCGTTACTACTGCAACGCTTGCTTGAGCAGGTCCGCCATTTTGAATTCGCCGCTGGGTGACGTCATGTCACTGCGCGGAGTGAAGTTGAGATTTTGGCGGATGTAGGAATGGCTGTCCGCCAGCATCAGGCCCACGAATACCTCGCCAACAATTCGGCCGCCCACGGCGCCCAGACGGATTGGCGTGTCATTCTTCTTGAACTGCTGTTGCGCTTCCGCCAGAACGTAGTACCAAAGCGGCGCGTTGCCGGCGAACTTGGGTGAAATGTCCGTTAGCCGCTTGTTGCCCGTGGAATCCGCCTCCGTGGCTTTGCCCACGCGCAGGTCCTTATCGTCAATCGGCTTCACACCCATGGCTCGCGCCACGGCTTGGCCTGACGGCAAGCTCATCCGCATTCCCCGTAGCAGGTTGCGTTGCGGCAGGGACGAAGGGTTTGTGGCCACCGATGCCGGCAGCGATCCCAGCGGATTCACCAGCGACGTATCGATCTTGTACGCCGGTTGCACGCGCTTTGGCCCGGTCTTGGGCGCGTCACCCATCTTGAAGAAGAGACTCCAATCGATGCCCAGGTTAGGGGGGAAGGCGCGGAAGCCGACCAGGCTCTCGCCTTTCATGCTGAAGATGGGTAGGCGGTCCACTTTTGCGTTGAGCCGGTAGATGGGACGCACCATGGAATGTCCAAAGCGGTAGGCCGCCACGGAGAACTCCACCGGCATGAACGCATTTTCCTTCGGTTTATAAAACTTCAAGTGCGGGTCAATCGGTTTGCCCGGACCGGTTACGCCCAGAATGCTGTTAACCATGTCCTGGCCAATGATGGTCGGCAGAAAGTCATGCAACACCACCCATTGATAGTGCCAGCGTACCTGACGCTGGATTTCATCGAACGCCGCGGCGGTGCCCAGCAGATCAGCCATGCGGTTATGAAAACGCAGCATGGAGGATTGCAACTGGCTCACGATGACGTTTTCGTCGTTGCGCGGATCGCCAATCGTGGCCCGTGCCGCTTCGCCGTTTTCCGGTGTCTCGCGTGGAATCATGCGCGCGCTCGGATCAGCATCATTGCCGGTAAGCTTGGCGCCCAGCAACATGTGTATGCCGTCTTGCCGGTAGAGATACGGCTGGTCGTCCGGACCGCGGCCGTACACGCAGTCCAGGTCAAAGCGCGGCGTGCGGAAATCCGTGAGTCCGTCCGGATCGTTTTGTTTTTGAAGGCTGCTCGCCGGATCAAACGTTAGGTCGTGATCGATGAACTGGCCCAGGTAGGTGTAGCCGGCGCTGATGCCGGAATTTTCTTCTTCGTCCGCCTGATCTTCGGGCGTGGGCGTGTCGGCGTCCGCGGTCATGGCGCGCGCCAGGTCAATCAGCATGGTTTCGTCAAAGTGGCCGGCGGGAAGCGTGCGGAACATGCGTCCGAAGCGTCCTTCAAATTGAGAGGAGCGGCGGCTCAGGTCTGATCCGCGAACTTCTCCATGACGACCGATGGTAAGGGGCCCATGAGAGTGTTGCATGCCAACCTCCGGACGAAGTGCGTGAATGGTGGGGCAACAATTGGGGGCGTCAACTGCTAAGGGGATTCTAAACGGAGATGCGGCGGGGCGGCAAACGGGCATCTCAAGCTTTCAATAAAGATGTAGTACGTTGATTACGAGGACCTAAAACCCTGTCGTCCTGAGCGAAGCGACGCTGCCAGGCGTCGCGTAGTCGAAGTTGAGCTGTTCTGCGGGCGTCTGAGCCCGCAAGCGAAATCCCGAGCGAAGGCGAGGGAGTTCCGAAGGATCCCGAGGATGTGTCCTCTACCATGCAGCATCAAGGCGTTCTCATGGCAAGTTCTCCACGAAAACTAAACGAACGAGAGTCTGCAGAGAACTCCCTGAAGCTGCGTCGTTGAGTCATCATTCTCAGGATGCTTCGACTTGCTCTCGCATCGCGGCGCTCGCTCGATCGGCGCTCAGCATGACAGATATCGAGGGCGACTTCAGTCGCGACCTTACTCGGTGCGTGTCTCTTATTTGTGAGGCAAGTAGTGCGCCCTCTACGAACTGCTTACTTCCTCAAACGTACTGCTGGTGTTTTCCGTTGCTCCGGCTCCTGCGGCCTTCACTCTTGCTGCTCCACGTTTTCGTTCCTTAGTCACCATGCGTTTGTACGGAGCAAAATCCACCTGCATCGTATGTCTCGGAGCGTCGCCATAACGTTGGCGCATAGCTTCTCTGTCGCGATGGATCGCCGCTTCCATCTGTTCCACCTGCGGCAGCGCGTACTCGCCGACGAGATAGTCGGCGATCCATTCGCTTTGCAGTTCGGCCAGCGGCATGATCGCGCCCAGAGGTTGCAAGAGTCCCAGAAAAAACAAATCAGGATGTTGCGGATGAAACACCCGGCCAAACAAGGGCAGATGATTATTCGGCGCGGAAATTACTTCCTGACGGAAGAAAGGGAAGTCGACTTTATAGCCGGTACAGTAAATGATGGCATCGACCAGTTCGCGCGATCCGTCCGTGAATACCACATGGCCGCCCGCCAGTTCGCGGATGTTGGGCCGCACGGCGATGTCTCCGTGCGAGAGGCGGACCAGCAAGTCGCTGCTCACCGTGGGATGTGCGTGCAACAGTTTGTGTTGCGGCTTGGGAAGTCCGTAATTGGTTACAGAACCTTGCTGCAACAACAAAACCATTTTCAGGATGGCGCTCTGCACGCGATAAGGCAGCCAATCGGGAAATAGCTGCTGGTCCAGCGGACGTCCCAGAATATGTTTCGGAATCACGTGGAAGCCGCGCCGAACTGACAGCATGGTCTTGCGCGCCACGCGCGAAAGTTCCACGGCAATATCCACGGCGGAATTGCCAAAACCCACCACGAGTACGTTGCGGTCTTCAAAGCCGTCGGTCGTGCGGTAATCATGCGCGTGCATGATCAAGCCGTCGAACTTTCCCGGGAAAGCGGGATCAGGCCAGCGCCGCGACCAGTGGTGCCCGTTCGCCACAATCAGCGCACGGTAATGCTGGTGCTGGGCCTCTTTGTTTATGCCGTCGGCGTACGTGATGTCCCATCCGCCAAACATTCCCGGCTCGGCGCTCAGCACGCGCGTCTTGAACTTGATGTGTTGCTTGATGCGAAAGTGGTTGGCGTAGTCGTCAAAATATTTCGCGATGTGCGAGTGGTGGGGAAACTCCGGATAGCTGGCCGGCATGGGGAAGTCCGAATACTGCATCTTCGGCCGCGACGTATTGATGTGCAGTGTGCGGTACGCGCTGGACATGCCGTTGGTGTTGCCGTACACCCAATTGCCGCCCACGCGGTCGCCGGCTTCAAAGCAATCAAAAGCCACACCGTGCTGCTTGAGCACCTTGCACGCGGCAATACCGGACGAGCCGGCGCCGATGACAGCGACTTTCCCTGGTTCTTGTTCCCTATCCTGATCTATTTCCTGGTCCTGACCCTGAAACTGTGCCATGCGCACCCCGATTGCGCACTAGATTACCATTGTTTGCGATGTACCCAAAATTTGAGCTGTATCCGCCTCCAAACCCGACATCTGGCTGAGTTTATTTTTGTCCCGCCAGCTCACGTTCGTTCGCTTTGTCTTGATCAGTGCAAATCAGCGTCATCAGTGTTATCAGCGGTAAGGTCTTCGGTTTGCTCCCATTCTCTGCCTCATTTAACCTTACTGGTTTGCCTAAATTTTATGTCCAGCCACTCCAACAAGATCGTCACCAAGGTTGACCCCACCACCGCGCGCTTTGAAAAGAACATGCGCAGCTTGGCCGAATGGGTCGCCGCCATTCGCACGCAGGAAGAGCAGATCCGCATGGGCGGTGGCGAAAAAGCCATCGAGTCGCAGCACGCCAAGAAGCGTTTGACGGCGCGCGAACGCATCAACCTGCTGATCGATCGCGACACGACGTTCTTTGAAATCGGCCTCTACGCCGCTTTTGAAATGTATGAAGAATGGGGCGGCGCGCCGTCCGCCGGAGTGGTCACCGGGCTCGCCCGCATCCACGGACGTCTGTTCATGCTGATCGTGAATGACGCCACGGTAAAAGCCGGCGCGTTTTTTCCCATGACGGCAAAGAAAGTCATCCGCGCGCAGAACATCGCCATCGAAAACCATATCCCAACGATTTATCTCGTCGATTCCGCCGGCGTGTTCTTGCCGCTGCAGGAAGACGTCTTCCCGGACACCGACGATTTTGGCCGCGTCTTTCGCAACAATGCCGTCATGTCCGCCATGGGAATTCCGCAGATCACGGCCATCATGGGCATGTGTGTGGCGGGCGGCGCGTACCTGCCGGTGATGTGTGACACCATATTAATGACCGAAGGCAGCGGCCTCTTCCTCGCCGGACCGGCGTTGGTGCAAGCGGCTATCGGCGCGAAATATTCCGCGGAAGAACTAGGCGGTGCGCAGATGCACGCGCAGATCGCCGGAACGATCGACTTTCGCGAACCCAACGACCACATCTGCCTGGAGCGCATACGTTCCGTCGTAAGCAAGCTGGGCCACAAGCCTACTGCGCCTTTTGATCGCATCAAATCCGAGCCGGCGGCCTACGCAGCCGAAGAAATTTACGGCATCTTCGAATCCGAAGCCTCGCGTCCTTATGACGTGAAAGAGATCGTTGCCCGCATCGTCGATGGCGGAAAATTCGACGAATACAAAGCCGAGTACGGCAAGACCGTGGTCTGCGGACTGGCGCGCATGGGCGGCTTTGCCGTGGGCATCGTGGCCAACCAGGCGCTCACCATGCAGCAGACCGATCCGCATACCGGCGCCATGCATCTGGAAGTGGGCCGCGTGATCTATACCGAGTCCGCCGAAAAGGCCGCGCGCTTCATCATGGACTGCAATCAGAACCTGGTGCCACTGGTCTTTCTGCATGACGTGAACGGCTTCATGGTCGGGCGCGACGCCGAGTGGTCGGGCATCATCAAGGCCGGAGCCAAGATGGTGAACGCCGTGTCCAATTCCGTTGTGCCAAAGATTACCGTGATCATCGGCGGGTCATTCGGCGCCGGACACTACGCGATGTGCGGGAAGGCTTACGATCCGCGATTTGTTTTTGCCTGGCCCACCGCGCGCTACGCCGTGATGAGCGGCGCTGCGGCGGCCGGAACGCTGGTGGAAATCAAGATCAAACAGCTTGAACGCAGCGGCAAAAAACTCAGCGACGCCGAAAAGAAAGAACTCTTCGACACGACGAAAGCCACCTACGACCACCAGACCGACCCGCGTTACGGCGCCGCGCGCCTATGGATCGACAAGATCATTGATCCCATGGAAACGCGCGATGCGATCATCACCGCGCTGGAGGCGGCTTATCTGAATCCGGAAGTGAAAGAGTTTAAGGTGGGCGTCTTGCAGACGTAGCTTCTTGTTAACTCAGCCAGAAGCTCACCACGGAGGCACGGAGACACGGAGAAATCCAGAGCTAAAGCCAAAATGGATATGCAATGTCGGAAACTATAAGCATTAATTCAAAACTTCGTCATGAAGAACTTACCAAGCAGATCCTCGGCGCGGCCATCGAGGTCCACAGGATACTTGGACCTGGCTTGATGGAGTCAGCCTACGAAGAGTGTCTCTGCCATGAGCTGAACCTTCATGGATTACATTTTGAAAGACAGATAACTGTTCCCGTTGTCTACAAGGGAGTCAAACTTGACTGTGGCTATAAGCTCGATTTGTTAGTCGAAGACATCGTGATTCTAGAACTGAAGTGTGTGGAGCGGATCACATGTGTCCATGAAGCCCAGCTGCTGACCTACATGAAACTTTTGAGCAAGCCTGTTGGTTTTATCATTAACTTCAATGTCTCTGTATTGAGAGCTGGCATCGTAAGGAAAGTGCTATGACTTGGTTTTCTCCGTGTCTCCGTGCCTCCGTGGTGAATGAGCTGCTGCGCTTCCGTGGTAGGTGTTGTTGTGTCTAACGAAGTCAAAATCATCGAATGTCCGCGTGATGCCTGGCAGGGCCTCAAAGGCCAGATCCCTGCCGCGCTGAAGGCCCAGTATCTGCGCGCTTTGATCGGCGCGGGATTCAAGCATATTGACGCTGTGTCCTTCGTTTCGCCCAAGGCCGTTCCGCAGATGGCGGATTCGGAAGAAGTCCTGAAGCTGCTTGATCCGCCGGACGACGTGGAGATCATCGGCATTGTCGTCAACAAAAAAGGCGCGGAGCGGGCCATCGCCACGGAGGCCGTGCAGACTCTCGGTTTCCCGTATTCGGTCTCGCCAACTTTTTTGCAGCGCAACCAGAACCAGACGCTGGAAGACGCCGCGGAAGAACTGGAGCAAATTAAGATCCTCGCCGACGCTGCTGGGCTGGACGTTGTCGCTTACATCTCCATGGCTTTCGGCAATCCGTACGGCGACCTGTGGAATGCCGACGAAGTGATTGAAGCCGTGGGCATCCTCGCGGACATGGACATCCACCAGATCTCGCTGGCCGATACCGTGGGTGTAGCCACCCCGCAAGAGGTGCATGATCTGGTTGGGGCCGTAATTAGCGAACACGATCACCTGGAGATTGGCGCGCATCTGCACAGCACGCGTGCTGGAGCCGCGGAGAAAGTCCTGGCGGCGTATGAAGCTGGCTGCCGCCGCTTTGATTCCGCTATCGGCGGGCTGGGTGGCTGTCCTTTTGCGCAAGATGAAATGATCGGCAACATTCCCACGGAAATTCTGGTCCAGGCGCTCGCCGAAAAGGGCGCGACACTGGCCATCAAGAAGCCGCTCGACGCAGTGATTGAGATGTCCGCGGACATTGCCAAGAAGCATACGGGGGCTGTGTGAAGAGAGCGATTGCAGTGCTGCTGGGTATCACCGCTTTTCTGCTGGCATTTGTGACGTTTGTTGTTTTGGGGGCAGCGGTTGTGTCCCACAAGCGCCCCTCGGAAATAGTTGCAAGAATGATTTATGGCAAGCACGTGGTTGTGCGAGGCATCAGGTTTGCAGTGCCATCCCCATGTCGTGTTACTGACGGGGTGGTTGCTGACGGTGCATATCTTAGCTGTGGCATTCTCACAAGAGAGTTAGAAAGCGTGGGAATATTCATGATTGTGCCCATCCCGCCGGAATACAAACCGTTGGAGACGTGGCATCTCGGGGAAGGATCGCCACCAGAGGCTGATCCTTATTCCAAAACCGGCGAGAGGACCTTGACCGCGGCGGGAAGCACCATAAAGTGCCTCGAGTTTACGAGGCCCGTGTCGCGGGTTAAGGAATCCGTTTCAGATTCATCGCCTCTGGAAATTGACTGCCTGGGGATCAATGGCATTGGGGCGTCCTTTCGCGGCGAACAGGGAGTCGCGAAGTATCTCTTTCAAATGCTCGAGTCAGGCAAACCTGTAGGAGGGAAGTAGCAGTGACCTACAAAACCGTTCTCTACTCCGAATCGCAAGGCGTCGCGACGATCACACTGAATCGTCCCGACAAGCGCAACGCTATCAGCTATGAACTGATTGACGACGTGACAGCCGCGCTCAAGGAAGCCGCGGCGTCATCGGCGCTCGTAGTCATCATGACCGGCGCGGGCAGCGCTTTCTGTGCCGGCATGGATCTGGAAAACCTGAAGCATCTTCTGGGACGCACGCCGGAACAGAACCTGAAAGACTCGCAGACCATGGCGGGCCTTTTTCGCGCGTTATATGACTGCCCTATG
>JANXPR010000471.1 GCA_025357215.1 Acidobacteriaceae bacterium
ACCTGTGTATCGGCGCCCACCACGGAAATCAGGTGGGCTCGCGCCCGGCGCGGCGCGTCGGGCAGCACTTCGCCGATAAAGCGGTCGAGCCGCAACCTGAACGTGGTAGTGGTTTTCTCGGTTCGTTTGTAATAAGTAAGCCATCCGAAGCGAAGATGAGCGTTCATCATGCGGGTTGCGCCTTTTCGTGGGTGAGAACCTGGGTCTCGCCATCGCTGAATATCAGCGTCAGCTCATGGGAAAAGCGTTCCCGGTCGTGCAGCACCCTCGTGTCGTCCTCTGCCTCTTCCCAATGGTCCACAAATTTCACGGAACGCCAGAATGCAATGTGCCGCCGGTCGCCTTCGCCGAACATTCCGTTGAGCAGCCCCGCCGTGCAGAGCAATCCAACGTGACCGCCGTGAAGCGGCGTCAACGGCCGCCCGCGCACATTGTTTGGCTCGTGGACGAGAGCACGGACCACCTGGCGGTAGGCCGACGAGCGCGGCAGCAAGTCCTCTACGTCATCGAGGGGAATCCCGGTGTTCGAGAACTCCGCGGGGCCAGACTCGGGGACCGTATAAGTGGATATCGGCGTCTCCGTGAGCAGGGCCAGGTCTTCCTGAAGTGCGACGCGCTCCAGCGATTGCTGGGTCTCCACCAGGGTGGAATCGCGCAACCGTTCGTGCTTGTTCCGGCGCGCAGCGAGGACCGCGATTTGGTGGAACCGCCCACACTCGGGTTCTGTTAGGCGCAATACCTGAATGTCCTTGAAGTGATCGGCTAAGAGCCTGGCGCAAGGCTTCAGCCTCGTTTTTGGAATCACAAAGATGAGCACGCCTTCGCTCTTGAGCCACCGATAGGTGTGTTCGAGGAAAACCAGTTCCATGCGTTGATTCCCGCTCTGTCCGGCTTCCCAGTCATAGGGCGGGTTCAGGTAGAGCAAAGACAGCGACTCGACCGGGCAACGCACGTCCATGGTGTTGGCCTGCAGAACTTCGTGGCCGAGCGCCCTGGCCTGAGCGGCACGATAAGCATCAATTTCAATAGCGTATCGCTGGCCACCTGTACCTTCTAGCAAGGCAGTGAAGGCCACACCGTCGCCCGCGCAAGGGTCGAGTGCTGAAAACTGGGATGGAAAGGCGAGATAGCTCTTCAGCGTCTTCGCCGCACTCACGGGCAGGGGGAAAAAGCCGAGTTTAGTCTTTCCGTGAATGTGCACGGTGGTTCCTCCTCATTTCACGTATCGCGTGCCTGGAGTCGAGCGGGACGCGTAGTGATTTCGCACGCGCTCTCGTAGAGCGAAGAATTTGTCGGTGCGGTCAGGATCTTCGTCCGTGACATTCTCGACGAAATTCCTCAGGTCCTTGATCAGCTTCGGCTGCACAACGGTTCCTGCTGGTCCCGCCGTCAGCCATTCGATTGTTCGGTGGTCTTGTTGGTTGGACAGAGAGTACCTTGCTGCCCGGTCGGTTTTCTCTTGCCTTCGCGGACATCAGTAATCCTCCGGATACATGATCGTCAGGCCATCGCCATCAACGACCGCCCACAACGTTTCGGTCTTCCCTTCGATGATGACCTTAACGTCTACGGGAAACTCTGCATCGCGCAGTGTCTGCATCGCCTTGAGCTTCAGGAATGTCATCCACAGCACGTCGTGCAGACGGCCCCGCCAATCCTGCCCAATGCTCCTCTCGGGAATCTCCTCAAGCACGCGGTGCAAGTGATCTGTGAGCACCGTTGGCAAAATGATGCCGGTCTCTCTAGCTTGCCCGGTTACGTCGACGAGAACGCCGTCTTCGATGGCGTTCTCTCTCGTATAGCGGTGGATCACATATGGCTCATTACCCATATCTCAGTTTCCTTTTGGTTTATTTCAGATTGATGTTTTCTGGGTCGGAATACGTTGCCCTTTACATCCAGCGTTCGGGCTTGATTTGCAAGAGCCAGTCTTGTGCAGTCGGAATGTGCCCCAGATCTTCCTTTACGTGCTGCTCTCCGACGTAACGCACCGCGACCTGCCGCCCCTCGCTGTTGGTGATCGTGACACCGAAGATGCGTTCACACAGGAAGATTCCCTCGGCGTGGTGCCGAAGAGTCCGATGACGAAAATCCGCCAAGAACGCTTGGGATTCGTCGAACCAATTGTGGATCGCGAGGTAGTCTTCAGGCCGGCCCCCAAATTTCCTGGCGCTGCTCTGTGCGCGCACAAAGGGGTGGGCCATGCCTACACCTCGTAGCTTTCGCTGGTGCAGTCTTCGAATCGGTCATTCCGTTCGACGGTGATCGCGCGCGCCGCTACATCCAAGATCACATTCCCGAAGCCGCCGCAATTGTCCTCGTATCCGTACGGAACGAGTGCTTCGAAGTGCGCTTGCAGGTGAGACGCGTCGTACGCAACGGGTTCACGCTCCTCGTGAGCAAACTGTTCGGAGTTGTAGCACCTGACGTCCGCGGTAGCGCCGTCGTCGCCAGACCCGTCGAAGTGCACCGCAACAAATGTGATCCTCGCTTTTGCAAGGGTCTAGCATTCTGCCAACATTGCTGCTTTGGCTGTTGCGTGTTCCGCCGGAAGCGGCCTCTTGCTTGGGGTTGTTGTTCATTTGGATCTCCTCACAACGCCATCATCAGCAACAACTCTTGCGCTCCGTAGACGCGGGGCTTGCCACAAGATTCGCAGGGGTAGCGCCTGGCGTCTGGTTCAACCGGACTCGCCTCTTCGCCGCATTCCAGGCAAAAGCCCAGGCAGTCGTCCGCTTCGACGGCTGCCATGACCTGATCGATCGTTACCTTAGGTTTCGCCACTCTATATTCTCCTTGTGTTGAAGTTTTTCTTGCACTCGCAGGCAATTCCTTCGAGCGAATGATCGACGGTCTTGACGCTCCTACTGACCATCCGCGAAGAATTCGTAAATCCCGCGCCATATCTAGAAGGCGCCAATTTAACGACGGTGAGGCGGAGCCAGTCGGAATGGCCTACAGAGAGGAAAGAGGTTCCTTTAATAACGAATTCGCTATTAAAGGATGGCCGCCTATCCTTTAATTACCATTCTTTTGGAAACGGGTTGCCGTAGCTCTCGGACCAGGTGAGGAACAAATTGCGAGGGCTCTGTTATCTGTTAGTCCAGTTGGGAAACGGATTCCGGCTGGATTCGCGAAATGCGGTGATCGAAGCGCGAATGATGGCGCGACGCTTGTACAGTTCCTCGACCAGCCTATTCAGGCCGTCGCTATCAAATTCGTACCACTCTTCAGGAACAGCGGCGGCAATTCGCCAGATATCGTCCACATCCATCTGTTCAGCGCGTGTGAGAACGGGCTCGAAAGCGTCCCATCCGGTGACGAGCTTGTAGACACAGTTTCTCGAGTACACTCCCCGCAGCGGCGAGTCGGGGAAAGTCCACTCGCCAGCGTTGAAGCAGTACCCCTGGTCGATGAACGTCGCTGAATAATGTCTGGAGCGTTTTGCGTTGCGCGTGAATACGGCCTGGCGGCCGTCGGCATTGCAGGCCCACTTATCAAGGACGAGGATGCGGCAAAAATCCTGGACGTTGGCGACGCCGTCAAGCAAGTGCTCGGGTAAGTAGTCAAAAACCGGGCCATCGCTCGGATCCTGGACATAGAGTGACGCGAAGTGCGTGCCAGGCTTACACAAGTGACTCAGGCCAACCGACTCGATGCGGAGGTCGGCAGTATGCTCAATGAGCCACTCCGATACTTCGATCGCGTCAACGTGCGGCACAGGAAGGCCGAGTATCTGCCCCAGGCGCGTGGCCAACATCTCGTTGGCAAGCACCCTGACGTGCTGGGGATTGTTAGAAAACTTTGTGACCCAGTATGCGCCATCAGATGCTCGCAAGAGGTGCGCTTGCGACCCACCACGGAGTTTGCGAATGTGTTGGACCGCGTAGAGAGGACTGCTCATAGGTAATCCTTGGGGGTGGGAAGTTTCGTTGGAACCCGTCAGTGGAGGACAGCACGAAGGACCGCAGCGACCCCGGTATTCGGATCGGTTTCGCGAAGCAAGGTCATCAGCCGACTAGCTGCCTCACTGCCGTCAGCGGCGCACAGCGTGGTGGCGGCGCTTGCGAGACGCCGGTATTGTTCGAGCCCATCAATGTTGGGGCGTACTGCAGCTTCGTGAGGCGACGAACCGGCCTTATCCTGAATCCATCCAAAACAATCCGCCAGGAAAGTCTGGACAAGACAAGCACGGCGTACCCGCGAACGGTTGTGCCGGCGTCTATGATTTCGGCGATCGTCTGAGCCCTCATCTCGTCCTCAGGCATTCCAGGCCTCGCCAGCTTTTCGCGCTCGGAATAGACCCAGAACAAGAGGACCAAGGCATTGAAGGCCATGCGAGGCAGGTACTTGGAAGAGCACGTGGGCGCGGACCCGCTGTCCTTCTCTGAACCGAATCGCGGATAAATTGGCACGAAGAATCTCTTCAACGGGCTGCGCTGAACAGCTCGACGACTTCTCGCTGATTCACTCGTCGAACGAGTGCCGCCACGTCTGCAACGGCGGGGGCCGAAATGAGGAGCTTCCTTTGAAATAGGAAATAGAAAGCAGCTAATACAAATGGGGCAAAGAAAAGAAGCAATGCACAGACCACCGAATAACACTCCTTGCGGGGTCTTTTCGCACGATGGGGGCGCAAAAGACGCAGAGCTGCGCGGATGCGGGATGGCAGGTGTGCTACTTACGGGCACACGCTGGATGGAAAGTGGAAAGACAAGTAGGAGAATGATCAGGAAGACAAGCTCGAGCGGAATTCAAGACCGTGGAGCCGTGTTGCCTAACACAGCG
>JANXPR010000476.1 GCA_025357215.1 Acidobacteriaceae bacterium
GCCTGGCGCGAGTTTGTTCAACTCTTGGAAGACAGATTCCGGCACCGGCACGACGCTGAAATTCAAGAACGCGGCAATTGCCGGAGTGTTCACTTGTTTGTCGACGCGGCCGCTGGCAAAGATGCTACGCGCCTGTGATCCGAAGACGACCTGGGACTCATCGGCGAAGTAGGTGAGCGGCCGTATGGCAAAGCGGTCCACAGCTAAAAGCAAAGCGTCTGAACGTGCGTCCCATATTGCCAGTGAAAAAGCTCCGCGGAGTTGGGAGAAGAACTCCAGCCCGTGTTCGCAATACAACTTGCCAATGATGGCGGCGGCTGATGAGTTGTCTGGCCCATTGTTCGTTTGAGGAACATTGTTAGTGCCGACCAGGCTGGCGTCGCAAGCGACGATCAAATCGTCAGAAGACCATACGGACGTTGTGCCAGTGTCAGAAGCCGCGCCGAGCTGGGCGTTCGTCTTTGTGCTGAATGCAGAACGCGAGTTGCCGTCCTGGCCCACTGGCGGCAGCATGGCGGCGATTTGTTCCGGCCGCAGCGGCTTGGAATTCCTTGCGATGATGATTCCTGTGATGGCCATGAATTCCTTTTAAGCTCTCCTCAATGCTGTCTCTGCCGGACGTTGATGACGAGTGCGGACGGTATAAAGGTGCGAATATTGTTCCAACATACGATGCAGACTAAAACTCGACTGCGCTTTCTGGCGCGCGCGAATCCCAAAGTCAGATCGCAGCGATGAGTTGGAAGCCAGCGTCAGAACGCGACTGGCAAGCGCGTTTACATCCCGCGGATTCACGACGAAACCGGTATGGCCATGTTCCACGAGATCAACATTAGCGCCCACGGCAGTAACGACCGAAGGAAGCCCGGTAGCCATTGCCTCCAGAATCGTGTTGGACATGCCTTCAGAAAGTGAGGGCAACGCAAAGACGTCCAGCGCATTCAGCCATTCTTCGGGCTTGCCGGACTCACCGGCCAGAATCGCGGAATAGCGGAGAGGTGGATTGCCATCGATTAGAGATTGAAGTTTCTGCCGTTCCGCACCGTTACCCACGATGACAACTTTCAGAGGCACACCGCTGTTGATGATGCTTTCGGCGGCCAGAAGCAAAGTCACATGATCTTTCACCGGATCGAGCCGGCCGATGGCCCCCAGAACAATGTCCTTGTCGGATGCTCCAAGAAACGTCCGCATACGAGTCCGCGCATGGGCATCAGGGCGGAATCTGGCTACGTCCACTCCATTGGAGATCACATTGATGCGCGTTGGCGCGATACCAGTCTGTTTGGCGTAGTGCTCACGTAGTTCATTGGACACCGCAAACACTTCGTTCGCTAACCCGTAGCAGAAACGCCGAAACACGCGACGCCGCAACGGGTCGCCATGCATGGTGTGAATGTCGCGTCCGTGTTCGCTATGGATGATGCGAGGCACCCGGGCCAATCTTGCAGCCAGCACTGCTTCAACAGCTCCCCAGTTTCTGGAGTGGACGATGTCCGGACGCTCGCGAAGAAAAATCCGCGACAAATCAGAGATCAGAGATCCGGTCTTCTTGCCATCGCGCTGCAGGCTGATGAAGCGGACGTCACCGGTCATCTCGGCTTCCGGTACCGGAGCCACGGTGCAGATGATGTGTTCAAAGCGGTCAGGATCGAGTCCGGCAACAATCTTACGCAGAGCCAATTCGGTCCCACCGGCGCCCATGCGATGCAGCACATGAATGATACGTGTGCGTTTCATTGGGCCACCGCCTGCAGTTGCGATAGCTCGAAACTACTTTCGGTTTCGGTCGTGGCCGGCGCACTTAACGCCCGTCTTACCACCACATTCATACCCGCGCTGACTCCCACCAAGTGATACATAAGATCGAAGTCCTGGCGGTTGATAAAAAAATTAGGCACCAGGTACACGAGCAGCGTGACGTGGACGATCAAGCAGCAAGTTGCCAGGACGCGATGTTCCGGGCTGTGGCGCAGTCGTCGCCAGTTGAGCCAGCAAGTGCCACTTGCGCCAAGGACAAGAGCGGCAAAAAGCAGGCAAGAAGGAATGCCGGACTCCGCCATGAGCGCGACGAAAGCATTGTGCGGCGCACGCGGCTCAAAATTGGAATAGTTCAGGAACGTGACTTCAAAGTTGCGTAACCCAACGCCGAAGACGGGATGCGCTTTCACCATTTCCATCGCGGTTTCCCAGGCCTCGATTCGTCCGATCGCGGAGGCGTCAGTCTGCGTAGCGGTGGGAATGGATTTGTAGCGCTCCATGGATGCGTCCGGGGCGAAGGTCAGGAACAGCACGACAACGGTGGCTAGTCCAAGAGAAGCGAGCACCTTGCGCCGCGAGTGCACAGCGATCAGCAAACAGACAGTGATCAGCCCGAGAAAGCCGGAGCGTGAGCGCGTAAAGATTACGCTCACAGCGCAGGCCACGGCCGCCAGTTGATAAAGCCTCCGCGCCCAGCGCCGGTCTTCGAGCGTACCGAGCCAGTAGAGAATCGGGACCGCCATGTTCATGCCCAGCGCGTATTCGTTTTCTTCGGCCATCAAGCCGCCTGGGCCTTGTACCCGATATTGACCGGCAGTGACAATCACACCGGCAAAACTCTTCATGCCCAGGAATCCCAGAGAACCTGCGATCACCACCAGGATCTTGCGGATGCGATCTTCTGAGCTGGCCATGGCGGCGATGAGGAACGCGATTACAAACATCTTGCTGAAGCGGGACAGCATGTCAAACGCCGGCTGGCGATCGTATGCCATGAGGGCGGCCGCAGCCAGCCACGCCCAGAAAACCAGCAACAACATCATGCCGCGCAAACGTGGAGGCGACTTGCGCAACTCAAACAAGAAATATCCGAGCAACAGAGCAGGCGCGAGAAGTAATCCGTAGTTGAAGACGTAGCCCGGCCACACAAAGTCCGCGGGATGGCCGTGAGCAAAAAACAAATACAGTAGCAACCCGTAGAACGGCTGAAAGATGGAGAGCGGAACTCCGACTGCGACCATCGCGTAAAATATGAGAGCTCTCAACATGGGTTACCCTGGGCCTAGTCTCCGTGAACTTCTACTGGATTTGGTTGCGGTGAAACGCTGTGTGAACTCTTCTTGATCGTTTTGTGTGGCGCCGCTGCGCACGCCTGGCGCAAAAATTCTTCCAGCTGGTTCTTCAGGCTGCTGTCTCCGTAGACTTTTCGCAACGATTCGCGAATGCAGGCCACCGGAGGTTGCGGGCCGTTCTGGATGGTGTCCACCAATTGCTCGGCTAATGCCGCGGCGTCGTCTTCCACCAAGATCAAGTCAGCGACGGCCTGTGGAAATGCGACAGCAGCTTTGGACGAAGCGGCAACCGGCAGTCCCATGGACATGGATTCCAGAATCTTGTTCTGGACGCCCCGCGCCAACTGCATGGGCGCCACAGCCACCGCGGCAGCGCGCAAATAAGGACGAACATCCGGCACCGAGCCCGTCACCAGGACAGCTGGGTCTTTGCCTAACTCCATGACTTCTTTCGCCGGATTGCGCCCGGCAATTACGAATTTGAGCTCGGGCATCCGGCTGCGCATGAGTGGCAAAGCGTTTTTGTAAAACCACTGGACGGCTTCAACGTTGGGGGCGTAATCCATGGAACCGGAAAACACCACATAGGGCTGCCAGTTGGCGAGATCAGCGGGCACCGCGACTTTGGCCGGATCGAAATAGTCTGAGTCCACCATGTGGCGCAACACGCTCACGGGCGACTGCGGAGCGGAACGCTGTAGCACAGCAGCCTCAGCGTCAGTACAAAGCAGCGTTTGCGAAAAGCTGTTCGCGATGTGGCATTCGTACGCCGAGAGTAAACGGCCTTCTTGTTTCCAAAGCCAACGCAGCAAAGGCGACGCGCTGCTGGCGTAGTCGGACCACTTGGCGGAATCAACGTCTACCATATCGAGCACGCGGGGCAGTTTGTTTTCTGACTCGACGTACTGTGCCATGGACGAGCTGAAGACCAGCACCACGTCATAGTTGCGGGTGGCGATAGCTTGCTGAATTCGACGGGCCATGCGGCGTGAATAAAAATACGCAGTGCTAAAAGGCTTTCCGGTCGCGGCGGCAACCAGCGCACGCCAGCGGCTGCCCAGCCAGGAAAGCGGCTCGGCATAGCAGTCATTGCAGTAAGAACGGAGATCGTCAATGGAGTGGCGATCTTCTTTGTGGTCGTAAAAGCAAAACAGGTCAATCTCATGGTCGCGAGCGAGCGACTTGAGTTCCCAAAGCGCACGGATTTTGTCACCTTTATTCGGTGGGTAGGGAACGCGATGGACTAGAAACAGGATTCTCATTTGACCTTTTTTGCTACTTTGGAGCCTGCCAAATCTCTTCTCTTGCGAACTGCGACTAATCTCTCTACGGGAACAACTTCACCAACGATGGTCCAATCAGTTTTGTCAGCGGGAAGGGCATGCGCTTCCATAGTTCAATGGCCCGTTGGAACTTGGGGTTGGCCGGGGAAAAGTTCGGCATGTCACGGCGTTTCACCAAGTGAAACTGGTAAGGCAGCGGGCGTTCCCGCATGCCCCACTGGGACTTGAATGCGTACGCGCCGGTGCCGAGCTTGCTCCGTCCAAAATCGAAAAACTTAATGCCACGTTGCCGCGCGTCGTCCAGAAGCTCCCAGTACATGAAGTTGTTGGCGGAGCATTGCCGGGCTGCCATCGTGGACCCGCCGTAGTAAGGAAGGATCCAGTCGCGGAAGCGAAAGCTCATCACTCCGGCAACCGCTTGCTGGTCTTTCCACACCATCATGATTTCCGCGGCGTCGTTGAACTCTTGCAGCAGGATGTTGAAAAACCTGCGCGAAAAAACAGGCGTTCCCAAATTGCGGACGCTTTGCGCGTAAATCTCGTAAAACTCGTTGATCTGCTGATTGCCTTTGGTGGTGCGCAGGCCGGATTTCTGCGACTTGCGGATCATGTAACGCGTGTCTTTGGGAAGCCCTTTCATCAGACGGTCTGGATCGGGATCGATGGGACAATCAAACGTGACGTATAAATCCTTGGTCTGGAATCCTGCATCAGAACTCGGCTCGGGTGTGCGCAGTTCCAGATATTCCACATTCTTCTTTTCGGCAAGGGAAGTGGCTGCTTCCAACAAAGCAACTCGTGCTTCTTCACTCGTGGTGCAGACGCCGCCGTATACGGCAAACGGAGTGGAGATGAGAGTCTTTCCCGTCAAAGGATTGGAAGTGAGGAACAAAGGAAGCACGCCAACGATTTGGCCATCCTGTTCGGCGGCCAGATAATGCGGCGCATAGCCAAATGCTCGCTTGATGGACCGGAGCCACGCCGTGGTGTGAAACAGCGTGCCTTGCGGGTGCGCGAGCACAAACTCGTCCCAGAGCGGCTGCATTTCGTTCTTGTAATCAACTACTCTCATTTTTTACTCACGGCCTAGTCTTTGCAGTTGTTTGTCTGCGATGTGGCTGTTGCCCGCTGCATTCGTCTTGTCAGGCTTTCTTGTCGCCGGCGTTGACTCCACCTGGAACAGCCATGCTTCGTTCTTGTCGAAGTATTGCGCCAGCAAGGCACGCAGCCGGGGCGAAGGCTGGCGATATCCGTTGATTACCTTGCTGAGCACGGTTTCGTCCAGGCTCAGTTCTCGGGCCAGGCGGTTCTGCCTGATGCCGGAAAGCCAGATTTCCATTTTTAAGTTTGGGTACACGGCAAAGTTCCTTCGTGCGCAAAAGTTGATTTCAGTTGACCGGCCTGTACTAGTCAGGCCGGAGGAATGAGGGTGATCATGGCGTACGCAAAGGCGAACACCAGGCAAGCGGCGGCAGTCATCCAGTTACCGGCCCGCATTCTGTATTGGTCCTGACGGGTGACCAGCGCCGGGATTTCCGACAACACGTTCACGCCCAGTAGTTCGTTCACTTCGCGCGCGGTCTTGACGCTGGGGTCCAGCATCTCGCGGCCCAGCACCAGAATGAGCCCAATTCCCAGTCCCAGCGCCAGGCTGGCAGCATTCAACAGTTGACGGTTCGGGCTATAAGGTTTGGCCGGAGCCTGCGCGGCATCCAGGACGATGAAACGGTCACCCTTCTGGAAGTGTTCCAGGCTGGTGGACATGTCCGCGGAAAACTTGCGGTCCATCAGAAGCTTGTAATGGTCGCGCGCGTTTTCGTAATCGCGGTTAATGGAAGCCAATTGCTGTTCCAGCACCGGAATACGTTCCAGCTTGGATTGGTGATAAGCAATTTGCGTCTGGATGTCGGCCTGGTGCTTGGTGCGGTTCTTGATGTCTTCATCAATCGCCGCGATCTGGCTTTCCAGTACTGGATTGCCCGACTTGACATTGTTACGGGCAGCGCGGCGGTCGGCGCCATCATCTTTAATTTCGTGAATGCGGCGCTGCAGATCGGCGACTTCAGAAGTTTTCTTCATCACGTCCGGATGGTCCGGCCCGTAGCGCGTTTTCAGGCTGTCCAATTGCGATTGAGCTTTGGCCAGCTCGATTTGCAATGGCACCGTCCCGGAGGAATTGCCAGTGCGGTCCAGGTCTACTACCGGAGGCGCGGAAAGCAACTGGCTTTGGTAGAAAATCTTCTGCTGTTGCGCGCGAGAGATGGCGTCACTTTCGTTGCGCAAGTCCATTTGCAGGGAATTCAACGCCTGCACGTGCAGCGTCTGAGATTCAGGCAGGTCAGCAATGTAGCGGCTCTTGATTTCGCGGATCTTGTCTTCTTTTTGTTGCAGGTCTTTCTTGGCGTCTTCCAGTTCGCGATCAATAAACTGAGCAGCGCCGGTAACTTCTTTTTCCCGAGCCAGGACGTTGTCAGTAATAAAGCGAGATGCCAGACGGTTGGCCACCAGCGCCGCTTCGTTGGCGCTGCCGCTCTGGAACGAGACGCGGAAAGTCCCTTCGCCGCGTTCCGTGGGCTGAGCAACAATGATCTCTATATTCTTGGTCATCAGCTGCACCAGCTCTTCTTGTGATCTGTGGTCACGCAGCGTGGAGTAGAGCTTCATCTCGTCCATGACTTCACTGAGATTGGTGGTGGAAAGGACCTGCTGTTTCAAAGTCGCCAATCGGTCCGCGACGCTGGCTGAAACGGTGGGCGCAACAAAGTTGTCAGGGACTTTGTGGGGCTCCACCATGATGACCGTGGTCGCCCGGTAGGCGTTGGGCAGAAAACGGGCCACGCCGGCCCCAAGAATGCCGATCAGGAGTGTGGTGAGCATGATCTCCCATTTCCTGCGCAGCAAAAGCTGCAGGTAGTCCTTGGGGGTGAAGTGTTCCAGTCCAGGCAGGCCTAATCCGGTGCTGAATTCTGTTTTCGTCGACATGGTTCCTTCCAACAATTTGTTGCCAGCGGTTTCTTGGAATAAGGCGAGGCGGCTTGCTCCTCGCCCTGGAAAACTCAAGCTCAGACCCTTGAAACGGTGGTGGCGCACAGGTCTTCCGCTAGCCACCCTGGTAAGCGCAAGCTGGATGCCATCTGCGGGGTGGTGGAAGAGGCTTCCGAAAGGTCTAAGCTATTGAAAATAAAGCAAGTGTTTTGAGCGATGCTTGAGTTACTAGAGGGGCGAGACTCGCCAGACGACGCGATGTGCAAACTGTTTCACACGAGAGCAAGTTTTGGGGGACGCGCTTGGTGATCGGAAAAAATTCGCTTCCACCTAATCTCGCGGAACCAAGGATGCAAATCGCCATTCTTAGATCGAAATTGACTGCCAGGAAACGGTGGCGCATACGTTTTCGCAATTTGCGAGCGAGTGCGCCTTTTTGTTTTCCCGCGAAGGCCTGGACAACTCGCTCCAAAACGATTTAGCCGAACCATTCGCTCTTGTAGGCGATCCACCAGCACAGCGCGATCAACGGTATGGTCAGGGAGATGCTCCAAACCAGCGGCAACAGAAAATCCATGAGTAGTCCGAGAGTCAAGAACAACAGCCAGAAGATCTTTCTTTCCATGGGGGACCTCGGTTAAGAACGGCTTAAGAGATTGTCGCATTTTGGCCGCACCAAAGAGGTTGCCAATTTGGGTTATTGACCTTCCGTCACCTGTGCACGCGGGGTTGCAGGGCCGATTATCGCCTCAGAACATTAAGTGTTTTAATCCGTGTCCAATAAAGACGTAATGAACCGGGAATAGAAAAGACACTAGATTCAGCTGGGGCAAAGCGGAAGGAAGACTCGGCAGAGCTGAAAATCCAGACGGATTGCGCAATAGTACGGCGGGTACTAGCAAAAAGCTTCTGAGTAGAGTTTTCACGGTTGAATCAGTTTTGGAGTCCTATTCCGGAGGAATCCACTGATGGCTCAGTGTTATTTGGCAAGCATTAGCACGTTAAAAGAGATCCTGCAGTCACAAGCAACCCAGCAAGCACGTTACCGGGTGGTGGCTGGCCAGGACATGGTCACCGTTATCCACTATGGCCCTTCAGGCCTGCTTCACCAGGTCGCCTTTCCCGTGGCGTACGTGATTCCAGATGTGCCGGAAGACGAAGGCACACTCATTCTCATGGTTCCGACAGAACGCAGCCGAGAATGGGAAAATTTCTGGGTCCCGGTTGAAAAACACCTGGTCAGCGCTTCAACGAACCCCGTGGCTTAGCGCCGAATCGGCGGAGAGCCTTTCCGGCTTCGCGCCAGCGGTTTTCCGCGCGCGATCTCACGCTAGACGAACTCTGTGCAAGTTGGCGCGCCGCACTTGCACGGCATCTGGCCTTCATGCATGGACGGACGGTAGTCGCAGGTCAATTCTTCATGGGCCTTGATGTTGCGTAGCGCATAAAACTCCATACGTCCGTACGCGGTCCGGGTGAAGGTGTTTGGCTGGCAAGAGTGATTGATAAAGCGAAACGGTCCGCCGTTCACGTCGCCATCCAGGGCCAGCCGGTTGCTCACTTCCACGATTGCTATGCGGCGCTTGCCTTTGGCGCGGCGTCTACCTTCCGCCACCGAGATTCGTTCGCCGGTGTACTCGCCAATCTTTTGCCGCGCGCGGATGGGTCGGTCACTAAATAAACCTACTCCCTGGATTCGACTCTTTTTTGTCACCAGCATTTGATCACAAATATATGGTCACCAGCATATCGTCACAGTAAAGCCTGTGGGCTTCTTGCTGGCGCAAAATGGCGCGAGCGAAATGTGGGACTACTGTCCTAACGCGCGGACGTCGGTAATAAAGTATTCCGTTTCGCCAAAACAATTGGAAGGCACGAAGCGGTGCTGCTCGTAAACGAGCGCAACGCGTTGCCCGGCAGCGTCCATGACTTTGCGGGCGGTGCCGTCATCGCGGATGGAAAAAGCAAAGATCTGCGGCGCAGTGCCCGGCATGCTGACCATGGCCAGTTCGCCTTCCCATGTCTTGCACGTCCAGCCTTTCTTCGAGATCTTTTGGACATAACCTACACGCTCTCCGCTGGAATAAGTAACATGAAGAGTGATCCACGCCCAAAGAGCTGAACCAAGGGCTGGCAGAATGATGATCACCAGGAAGACGACGAGCGGCCAGCGACGACGGCGTCGTGCTGGTTCGGGCGATGATGCAGGAGCAGCAGGAGTTATGTCGGCCAAGGGTGAGAATCCTCCGGCGACATTATATATAGCGAGTCACTCCTTCGGGCATTCGCTTCTTTACTAAAGTGCGTTTTCGAAAGTTCGTTCTACGGCGCACTTACCAACGGCAATTCTATGAAGCTGGCCTGTCCGGGTACGTGGGAATGAAAGATCCGCTGCGTGGCCTTGCGATAGTCTCCCGGCTTGGCGAAGAAGATGTTCGGCACAAAAGTCTGTGGGTTCCGGTCATACAACGGGAACCAGCTGGACTGCACCTGCACCATGATGCGGTGACCGGGCAGGAAGACGTGGTTCGCCGTAGGTAGCTCAAAACGGTAAAGCAAAGGCTGGTCAGCGACGATGGCTTTGGGAGTTTCCAGGCTTTCACGATAGCGTCCACGGAAAATATCCATGGCGATCGCCAACTGGTAGCCGCCCATCTCGGGCTGACCAGCGACTTCGTCTGGATAAACGTCAATCAGTTTTACAATCCAGTCGGCATCCGTGCCGCTGGTTGACGCGACGAGATTCGCCACGGGCTGACCGCTGATCTTCATCGGCGAGGTCAACACGTCTGAGACAAAAACGGCAACGTCAGGTCGGCCGGAAGCTTCGCGTTGATCGTCAACCAGCCAGTACGGCCACGTAAGGCCTTTATCAATGTCATAGCCAACGGGCCGAATGGGGCGGGCGCGGAAGGGAACCGGCTTGGCTGGATCAGAGACGTATTCGTCATAAGCCGAAACAACATTTTCGTTGGGAGCCGTAAAGCTGAGCTTGAGTCCCGCGGAAAGATAGAGCGGCGTAGGTTTTACTGTACATCCGTTCGCGCATCCCGCGGGCCATGCCTGAAGACGCCGCCAGGTGTTGGTTCCGGTTTCAAAGGCTGACACCGGAGGCACGTCCGCTTTGGGCGCGCCCTCTTTTAAATATTGATCAAGAAATGGACGAAGGATTTCGCGACGGAAGTAGAGGCCGGTATCGCTGTTGAAACGCAACGCGCCCAGGCGGCTGCCGTCACCAATTTCCTGGCCGTGATGCCAAGGGCCAATTACCAGAAACAATTTGTCATTGTCCTTGTCTTTAGGCTTTACCGCTTTGTAGACGGCCATGGCGCCATAAATATCTTCCTGGTCCCAGAGACTGTCTACGATCATGGTAGGAACGGTAAGCGGCTGTGCAGCCAGAATTTTGTCCATGGCTTGGTCACGCCAGAAAGCGTCGTAGCTGGGATGCTCCAGGACCTTGCGCCAGAAGCCGAGTTGCTCGAGCCCGTGGCGGCGACCAAGCTCGCCGGCCGAGCCGGCCTGCAGGTAAACGTCGTAGTCATCAAAATGATCGGTCCACCACTTGGCGTCGTTCTTGGTCGTGGCCACTTGCTCGTAAATGTACGGCATGTTCTGCGCGCGGAAAGCACCGTTATGAAACCAGTCATCGCCGCGCCATCCGTCAACCATGGGATTCATGGGGACGGCGACCTTCAATGCCGGGTGTGGATTCACCAGCGCCATGAGAGGCAGAAAACCATCATAGGAAATTCCCAGGATGCCCACGCGTCCATTGCACTCCGGAACATTTTTTACCAGCCAATCGATCGTGTCATAGGTGTCAGTGGAGTGGTCCACGGGCGTTGGGTTCTGCGGCCCGTGCAGCGGACGATTCATCACATAGTCGCCCTCTGACTCGTACTTGCCACGCACGTCCTGCACCACTCGGATGTAGCCGCCTTCCACGATCACTTCCGTAGCATTGTCATAACCATAAAGAATCGGCCCCAGGTGCGAACTGTGCGCGTGACCGGTGAGCTCGTCGGCGTTGTAGGGCGTGCGCGTGAGCAGAATTGGCGCGGTCTTTGACTTCGTGGCGCTGCGCGGCACCAGGATGATTGTGCGCAGACGTACGCCGTCACGCATGGGAATCATTACTTCACGCCGCTCATAGTCAAAACTGTCGGTTGCCGGCTTTAAGTCGCTCGGGGTTTCGCTGGGGTAATTCGGATACTTTGGCGCGGAACTCTGTGCGGGCGCGGTTTGCGCTTGCGACGAGAACGTAGTGAGCAAGGCGGCCAGCGCGAGGGCCGGCAAACTCGAATAACGGAAGCAAGTGACTGGTTTCATGGCGACCGCGATTATAGGCTTCATGCAGCCCTGTGGGCTACCTCGGCGTTTCGCGGCGCGTCTGGTCCGCGCGAAAGCGGGTTGGGTCGGCTATATAATCCTGCACCATGCGTATCTCAGTCTTGATCGTGCTTGCTGGATTGTCTCTTAATGCTGCGGCCCGGGCGCAAAGCGCAAACGTAAACCTCGATGAGGTTGCCCAAAGAGTGATCACTCGTGAACGAGTGGCCGGCGCCTCTGTGCTGGTGGCGCGGGACGGCAAAGTAATCCTTCACAAAGGATACGGTGTTGCCGATCTGGGTTTGGACGCGCCGGCAAAAGACGAGACCGTCTATCACGTAGTGGGGCCGATGCTGCCTTTCACCGGTATTGCAGTGCTGCAACTGGTGGAGCGGGGCAAGCTATCACTCGATGACGACATTTCCAAATACATTCCAGAATTTCCCTTGCAGGGCCATCACGTGAGCATCCGTCAATTGCTCAACCACACTTCAGGAATTGTCGATTACCACTACCTAGGCGATCCCATTGAGGCCACCAGCCGCCAACCCAAAGCTTTGGATGAGGTAATGGCACTCTACGCCGGAAAGAACTGGGTCAACGAGCCCGGCAAGAAGTGGGATTGGTCCATCTCTGGCTTTCAGCTTCTCGTCACGATCGTCGAGCGCGTGAGCGGACAAAGTTTCCCGGAGTACGCACAGCAAAACATCTTCACACCATCTGGCGTGAAATCCACGACATATTGTGACGATTTCAATCTTACGCACGGCCTTGCGCACGCCTATCGCAAATTTGGTAACAGCTATGTACCGGCCAATGAAAACGGGATGGCGTATAACTCCGATCTACGTTTCTGCAGTACCGTGGGCGATCTTTATCAACTGTGGCGAGCGATTCAGGAAAAGAACCTGGTTCGGCCCGAGACTTACAAACTGATGACTACCGCAGAAGGCGCTGCCGCCCACATGAGCTCTCAAGATCCTAAAGCACAATACGGTTTTGCCATGATTCTGAACCATGAAGAAGAACATCGCCGGATTGGCCAACACGGGTCGTTGCTGGGGTACAGTGGCAGTCTCTATGATTTTCCCGATGACCACCTGACGATCATCGTTCTCACCAATACTGAAGACCAGAATGCTTACGCCATCACCCGGGCCCTGGCGCGTGCGGCGCTTGGCTTGCCGGAACTCCCAGCGGCCGCACCCGAAGCTGCGCGTAAGCTCTCGGATCAAACCATCTCAGCGGCTGAGCGCAAACAACTTTCGGGGACATTCGTGTTGAAACTCGACAGCGTCTCATCGAACTTGCATGGTTCGTTTGCGCAATATCGCCGGACGTACCGCGTCTTTGATGAGAATGGAAGGCTCATGATCCAAGCGCTGGGCGAAGGTCCGGAGCGCCTTCTGAAACAGGAAGATGGCAGCTTTGCCATGCGATCGTCGCCGGCGGCACACATCTCGTTTGTGGTGAAAGAGAACCGCGCAGCAGCGCTGAAAATCGAAACGCAAGGATTTCCGCTTGCCGGAGATCGCGTTGGTGAGGGCAATCCGCAAACATTTCACAGCCAACTGCACTAGTCTGAATTGATCAAGGTAACTGGTGCAGCTTGAAAAATTCCACCAAGGCTCCGCTGGCCCACAAAGGATAGAGGTGTCCGCCGTTATGAATTCGCGTGACGACCGGAGTTTGGCTGGTTGAGGGGTATAGCGTGCAGATTTGTCCACACGCCTGACCGGCGCCGGTGGCGTTGTCCACGTGGCGCGCAACTTCGATCGCTTGTTGTTGCAGCGCGAACGGCAAGATCGGATCGGCGGTGCCGCCAATTACGGTGACGGCCCGTGGCAGGGACAGCGTTTCTGAAGAGTCGAGTCTCCCGGCACAGATTCCAAAAGCCGCGAATGTTTTGCCGCGTTCACCCCAGAGCGTGTAACTGAAGATGGCGCCATTCGAAAAGCCCGTGGAATAGATGCGTTGATCATCAATCGTAAATTTCTGGCGCAAGGATTCCAGCATGGCGTCAAAGAATTTCACGTCGCGATTGGTCGGTCCAGCCTGGACTTCCCATCCCGGAAAGTTGCCCTGAGGATCAATGCGGCTCTTTGTTTTCAAACCTTGCGGATACACGATGATGGCGTCCGGCCAGAGGGTTTGAAAATGCATTCCCTGAGAGGCGCTCTGCATCGTGCCGACGTGTCCGTGAAACGCAAACACCAGCGGATGCTTTACCGCGGAAGTGGCAGGCGGCGGCGCAAAGACCAGCGCGGTACGTTGAACGCCGTCTACCGTCCAGGTCATCACGGTTCCTTGGGCAGGGGCAGCGCACACGGATGCGGCAAAGATCGCCAGCAATAAAAAATTCTTCAGAGTACGGTGCATCAAGCCTTTCTCCCTTTTGGCTGGACAAAGTCTTTTCACCAGATAAAAGCGTAGGGCAAAAACTTTACCACGGTATACTCTTGGCTTGCAGCGCGTGTCCTAAAGAAAATAATGACCCACATCGCTTCCACCCAGCCAGATCAAACTGCTCCGGAATCCACCAACGTGCGCGCCATGGCCATGGTGACCACCCTGTTTTTCATGTGGGGATTTCTGACTTGCCTGAATGACATTCTGGTTCCGCATTTGAAAGCCATTTTCGATCTTGGCTACGCAGGCGTAATGCAAATCCAGCTTTACTTTTTCTCCGCATACTTTATTTTCTCTTGGCCTGCCGAGAAACTAATCAAATGGATCGGCTACAAGCGGACCATGGTCACCGGCCTCCTAGTCATGGGTTTGGGAGCGCTGCTATTTATCCCAGCCGCCAGCGTACCGTCATTTCCTTTGTTTCTTGCGGCGCTGATCATTCTTGCGTCTGGGATTACCGCGCTACAGGTTGCCGCGAATCCATACGTGGCCGTCCTGGGTCCGGCTCGAACTGCTTCCAGCCGGCTGAATCTCACTCAGGCTTTCAATTCCTTTGGGACCACCATCGCTCCCTACCTCGGTGGATTGTTCATCTTGAGCGCGGCTCCTCGGACGATGGACGAGATCAGAAAGCTATCACCGGTTGACCTTCAGGCCTACCGACTACACGAGGCAGCTTCCGTCAAATTGCCCTACCTGGCGATTGCCGTGGCGCTGATCGCGCTTGGAATCGTGATTGCCATTTTCAAGTTGCCGGTACTTCAGGTGG
>JANXPR010000495.1 GCA_025357215.1 Acidobacteriaceae bacterium
CGCTTCGGCAACCGGATCTGACGCACACAGTTCATCTATCAATTCCCGAATGAGCTCCGCTTGTTTGCTGTTGACAGCAACGATACCCAGGGAATGGTTCATGTGGTCCCGCATGAATTTGGCCGCTTCCTGCACGACCGAGCGGGCTTCGGCCTCGTTAATTCCAGAGCCATACACGCCGTCTACTTGTACTAATTTCACTCCATATTCAGCGTGCTCGTGGTGTGGTGAGGGGAAAACTGTAAGGCCGTCTCCGTAGAACTCATGGTTCGAGAAGGAGATCAATGAACCATGCTCGGACCGGTAGTGCCATTTCAACATGCGCGGTGGATAAAACCTTGCGGCCGCCGCCTCCAGTACCGATACCTGCTGAACATCTTCAGCGTCATCTTCTTCATCCGCATCTGTTTCTCCTGAAAGCTTTTGGAAGAAAGATGTCGGCGGTAACTGCATTTGATCCCCAACCACAACTACTTGAACGCCTCTCGCAATCGCACCCAGAGCTTCTTCAGGCCGGATTTGGGATGCCTCGTCCATTAAAACAAGGTCAAAATGGAGGTACCCTGGCTCTAGGAATTGTGCCACCGACATCGGGCTCATCATCCAACACGGCTTCAAGGCTTTCACTGCTCTACCAGCACGCCTAAACAGGTCTCGAAGGGCAATTCGCGGTCGTGTCTGGCCCGCGATGCGCTGGACCAATGCCAGTTCCGTGAGGTCAGATGCCCGGCCTTGATGGATGCCTTCAGGAACTGAATACCCCGCAAGCTTTTCTGCAAGGAGCCTTCTTCGCAAGGCTATGAATTCCTTGTCGAGTTCCTGATACCGCGTCCGCAACTGATCGTGGCTGGCTCCAGAATGCTTACGCAGTTTTGGATTTGCTCTCAGAATTTCTTCTGCCGCAGAACGGTAGAACACAAACTCTGCGGCTGCAGGGACTTTTCGGTAGTCTTGATTACTTTCTTTAAATGCCGATAAGACTGGGCTTAGGCCAAGGTTGGAGGCTGCATCTTCAGCCATCAAGAAGTTGATGTAGTCTTGCAATGCGCCCTTGTTCTCAAGCGCCCTGACAAACCTGTCTTTGAGAACATCTAATTGAGCCAAGGAAGCGTCGACAGAGTTAGCCCATGCACGCCAGTCCAGGTCCGCGACCGCATCGAACCGCTGTAGCTGCTGCAAGAAGTGAGAGATCTCACCGGAAAGTACATGTCCAAGCTTTTGTAGGAGATCAAGGTTCCCCACTGCTTCCAAGAGCCATTGCTGCATTTGTTGAGGCAAAGGGACGCCTAGAATCAATTGTGCATACTTAAGGGTGGCTTCAAGAGGTTCTAGCTGGTCGGCGATTCGAGCCGCATCTGTACCCAGGTCCAAGTCGGCGCCGACGACTTGTAGAAAGCGCTTCTGGGCCTCAATCTGCTTAAGTAATTCAAACAAATCCGTCAAGTCCGACAGAGGTCTTGAATCCGCAAAACCCAACTTGGAAATTGAAGCAAGCGCGTTCTCATGAGCCACAATTCTGGCAGCTAGTTGTTCACTTAGTTGGTCAAGGGTCTTAGCGTTAGGTTCAGAGGTTGAGGAAACCAGGTTCAACAAATGCGAGAATTCTGGAGTCGCGGAAACCGTGCGAGTGAGCGCAAGGTGTTCGCCAATGACTCGAACAACTGTTCCGACAGCCGTTGGCCAAGGTCTCCATACGCTGACATTGCTGTCCGCGTGTCGGCGGCCCAGTCACTTACGCGCTCCAAAGCAATAAAGTCAGTGTCCATGCCTTTAAAGGCTGCGCCGATTGTAGTTGCGATGGACGAATCGTTTGTGAATTTGACCTCGTCATCCAATAACTGAGCCCACTGCGCATATTCTCGGGCTAGGCTTTCTCGATCCAAAACACGTTTGTGGTTAGTGCTTGCGGCTTTCACTAGTGCTTTAGCGGCTCTGATCTTCGGATCGAAGATAGCGCTGAACCAATTGGCGGTTCGAAGGGCGATCGTATACGTTTTTAGCTCTGCGCTAGACGGCAGGAGGCTTGAATTCCAGAGGGCTTTGAGATCTGCGCGCCTGCGACCGAGCGATTCGTGGGATTTCGCAGCCTTCTTAATCGTAGGCCGATTTGATTCGCTGAGGATGTCCTTGTGTCTGGCGGGCCACAATTCGGCTGGCAAAGCGCAGACTTGACGGATCGCACTGCATGAGGCTGCTAGGGTTTCTAAGTCAACAACCTTTAGTCCGAAAACTCCTGCAGCCTTATCCGCTGCAATTTTGCATTTGCGAATCGATTGTTGATATTCGATTAATTCGGCGAGGCGTTGCTTGAGCTCAACTGCGTTTAGGTGACTCGCTCCCACACCTTCGATCAAGCTCATTGTGGCTTGCACACTCGTGCTGGACAGAGTGACGGCGTACTCTCCCCCGGTGATGTAGGAGGTGACATTCGGTCTTGCAGCCGACAGCCACTTAATTGCTGTTACCAGTTTGTGCAATGAGTTGATCGACTTTTCCGAGCGTAAAATAGGGAGTAAGTGGTCATCCACAAAGTTTGATGGCAAAGGCATGCTGTTCCATAGAGAAACAATTTCTGTCAAACGGGTGAGAGAACGCTGGTTTGTAGTTCCCGCCAGGCTTTCTATTGCAGTAGCAGCGGCAAAAAGACCCTCAAGCGCGCTGCTCGCATCGCTGAGAGACCTTAGCAGCAGATCGACGTCCAGATCAGTCAATTCGCAATTCTGTAGCCCCCGCCAGGGGTGATTTAACAAAGGGCCGAAGGTGCTAATAGGTAAGAATTGTCGTTCCAGGTTCGCTGCCGAATCGAAATACGTCTTCCTCTTGTGCGGGGTTAAATCGAGCGGGGAGGCAAAGCGCACGGTTGCAATCGGATCGGGAAAATCTTCTTTTGTTGTTTCTCGCGTGGCACTACCAAGCAATATTTCGCGAACTGTAAGTCCTGTATTCCCGGCTGCAGCATTTGCAACGGAGGCATAGTCAATCAGCTCCACTCGAGCGCTTTGAAGAGCATCAAAGTTGCTTTGCAGCCGTCCGGGAGGCAGATGCGTGCACTGGTATTCGAGTCTGCTTGAAAGTGATTCCACAACGGCGGTCTTAGACGTTTTGCTGGAATGAAGTTCCAAACAGAATGGTCCCAAGCCTGCCGCGTCAAGCCTCTTTTTCACGACCTCAAGTGCCGCCATCTTTTCTGCGATAAACAAAACCGTTTTGCCTGCGTCCAGTGCGGCTGAGATGATGTTTGTGATCGTTTGAGACTTGCCGGTGCCCGGGGGGCCTTGGATAACTGTGTTTCTACCCTTTAGCACGTCAATTACAGCACTGTGCTGGGAGGAATCGGCGTCCGTAATCAAGAGAACTTCAGGACCCAACACTTTGTCGATCTCATAGTCAGCGGCAACGCTGTTGCCGCGCTCTTCTGACCCCGCAATGATGGTTCTCAGAACCGAATGTTTATGCAGAGGGTCTTCGGCGGGCCATTTTTCTGGATCGAGGTCTTTATACATAACCAAAGTCGAAAAAGTGAATAGCCCAACCGTTACAAAGCGTCTTACTTTCCAGTCGGGGCGATTGGCGATTACGGCTTCAACTTGTGAAAGGTACAAGCCCAGAGGGTCGGGCTCTTCCTCCAGCGCGGTCCAGTTCGGAAGCTCGAGTGCATGCTCGCGTCTTAGCAATTCCTTGAGGGCGACGTTGATCTCAACATCGTCATTCCTGCCGCGAATAAAATAGCTGTAAGCGCCATCTTGTAATTCCCGATCCAAATCGATTGGGTAGAAGACCAAAGGCGCAATTCGCTTTTCATGAGTTAGAGCGGACTCGTAATATTCGAGAAATCCAAAAGCGCAAAACAATGCGGATAAACCTGCGTCTTGGAGTAAGCTGCGTGTTGATTCTCTTAATCCGCTAAGTTTTCGGTCCAGATCTTCACGAAAAAAAAGGGTTTGAACTCTCAGGTCGTTGTACCGACGGCGGTTGGACGCGCCAGGTTTAGGCAGCTCGTAGTCTGGAGTGATGCCAACCTCTGCGGCGCGCTTTTTGGGATCGGTTGTCTGTTCGTACGGATCAAGACCTAGCTCTCCGCGTACCCTGTTCCGAAGTTCCCGATCGGCTTTTTTTTTGGCGCGCTCTGTTGGATTAGGAACCTAACTCGTCGAGAGCCTTCCTATACTTTTCGTCTGTCTTTTTAACTTTTCGTAGGGTTTCTAGGAAAAGTGGGAGTTCTTCGTCTGCTGGGGATGACACAGGCTCGGGCACAGGATCGAACCATAATTTCCTACTAGATTCGAGTCGCTCGAAGAGCTTTTCTGGAATTTCGTCCGCAACCCTAACGTGCGAACGAGATTTCTCTGAATGGTGAAAGTTTACCAGGGGATTTCGACTGCTAAGATCCAGTAACTTTGCACGGTATTGTTCGATTGCATTCTTGACAAAATCGTCGATACCAATTGGCGGCACACCGGCGGGGCCTTGCGCCATGAACTATCCTCCGAACGAGTTAATCTTAGCGGAAGCAGAGTGTCCAGCGAAACTATTAGCTACAACGTCTATTTGACCGAAGTAACACAAAATGTGGGGTTGATCTAAGTGGGGCATCCCCATATCTTGTGGTGGAGCGCGCTGGGGATGCTAGTGGCGCATGATTTCGCTTGTATTTCCCTAGCCTTTATGGTAGTATAAGTCTTTATTTTACAGCAGCTTAGATGGATTTAGAGCTTGGAGTTAAATAGAGCAGAAAACCCGCAGCCGAGGGCGGCTGCGCTCCAGGATTCGAGGGGGTATCGCCGGGGATGAACGGGGGAGGGGGTACACCCCCGGATCGGGTGATCGGGAAATCTGGTGATCGGAACCCCAAGAGAGCCGAAAGGAAGTCATAGGCAAGTGCAGCGAATCATCTTCCACGTCGATATGGACGCGTTCTTCGTCTCCGTGGAAGAGCTGTCTGATCCGTCGCTCAAGGGCAAAGCTGTCGTTGTCGGCGGTCAACGGGACGAGAGAGGAGTGGTTTCGGCTGCGTCGTATGAAGCGCGCAAGTTCGGAGTGCATTCAGCGATGCCGTTACGGACGGCGGCCAAGATGTGTCCACATGCGATTTTTCTCAACGGGCATCCTGACCTTTATCGCGAAGCTTCGCAGAAAGCGCGCGCGGTGTTGCAGGATTTTTCTCCCGCAGTGGAGATGGCGTCCATCGATGAAGCCTACGTGGACATGACGGGCACGGAGAAGCTTCACGGCCCGCCGCTGAAGTCGGCCCACAAGCTGCACGCGGAAATGAAGCGCCGCACGGGCTTGAACTGTTCCATCGGAATCGGCACATCGCGCCTAATGGCCAAGATTTTGTCTGACCAGGCCAAGCCGAACGGAGTCCTATATGTTCTGTCCGGGCAAGAACAAACTTTCCTGGCTCCGTTGGACATTGGCAAAATCCCCGGCGTGGGCAAAGTCACCAAAGCCCGGTTGAATGAGATGGGAATCAAGGTAATCGGCGACGTGCTGAAGATCGAAGCTCAGGTACTGGAGCAGAGTCTGGGCAAGTGGGCGCTGGCTTTGGTTGGCAAAGCTCGCGGAGAAGATGCCGGCGCGTGGTTTGAAGGCGAGATCGGTGAAGACTGGAAGGCCAAGTCCATTAGCCACGAGCATACCTTTAATCAGGACACGGGCGACGCCGCGAAGCTGGAAGCCACGCTATCCAAACTATCGGAGATGGTGGGCCGGCGTTTACGCGAACAAAGTTTTGTGGCGCGGACTATCCAACTGAAGCTGCGCTACTCGGATTTCACTACCATCACGCGTGCGCAGTCCGTGGAAGTGCCTACCGCCGTGGACATGGAGATCTTTGAAACCATCCGCAAGTTGTTCTATGACAACTGGATCAGCGGACGGGCGATCCGGCTGCTGGGCGTACATGCGGGGAACTTTCCGTCCGCCAGCTCTGACGTGTTTCCCGAACAACTTGACCTGCTGGAAGGCGACAAGCGGCGCAAACGTACGCAGGCGCTTTCCGCGTCAGACCGGCTCCGGGACAAATACGGCGACTCCGCGGTGTTTCTGGCCAAAGGGATGAGCGGGACCTTTCGTGAGCGCGTCCATGAGAACCCGGCAGTCAAGAAGAAACACCCAGAGAAAAAGGATGAAACCTAAGGAACCAAAGGCCTATTGGGGGAATCTGGCCTTCTTGTCCTTCAGAGACTACTTTACAGTACGGTTGTCCGGCCTGACATTTTGTTCTGAAACCACGAAAAAATTTATTTAGTGTTGGAAAGCAATAGAAAAGGCTTAGAGTTTGTGCCGATAGGCTCCTTATGGTTGGAATTCTTGTGAGTAGATTCCAGACCAGTTGATGCCAATAGCCTGAGGGTCCTGGGCCAGCATCAAGGGGCAGCGCGCGTCCTATATGTCCAGCCACTTTGAGGAAATTCTGGTTTTAGTTGTAGCCAGTATCCAGGTGACTCTATTCACCTGGATTTACTTGCGAGACCGCCAACAGAAGTCGGCGCTATGGCTGCTGGGCTGGATTTCCATCTTTGTACATTTTGCCTTCCCCGCATTAACCGACTCTTCCCCCACGCCCGGGCCCCTGACCACTTGGGTGAAGGTTGCCACACTGGTGGTGGCCGGCACGTTCTTTTTGCTGTCAGTCTCTCAGGTTTTTCGCCACCGGCGTGAGCGCATTCTCTTCGTTCTGTTCATTGGCGGCAACGCCATCATTTATCTGACGGGGTATGTACTGGAATTCCACGCCCGCTGGTTCTACGTGACCTTACTGGTGTTGAGCGTAGCCTCCGGTTCTTTTCAGGCGATACGCCATTACGGGTTCAAGAGCGTCCAGCTTTACGCCATGATCGTGATGCTGGTGCCGTATGCGGGCTGGGCCGCGGTGCGAGGGATTCAAGGAGATTTTGATCAGGGCCTTGATTTTTACCTGTTTGGTTTTTTCAGCGTCACTGGACTGGCCTATGTCCGTGAGTTCCATCGCTTCACTCCCGGAGTGATTTTTACCGGTATTTCTTTCTTGTGCTGGGGACTGGTGTTCCCGGTGTCGGATTTCGTAATTTCGCGCGGCGGCGGTCCGGGACCACAAAGCTTTTTCTGGGACATCCCTAAGTTCTTTGTCGCTTTCGGCATGATTCTCACGTTGTATGAAAACCAGCTGATGGTTTCCAACTCCGTGGCCAGCAAGTACCGCACGCTTTTTGAAGGCAACCTGGCGGCCGTTTATCTCTCCACCTTTGAAGGCCAGTTGCTGGACTGCAACAATGCGTTCATAAAGATGTATGGATTCAAGTCCAAGGAAGATGCCCTGGCTGATTCCTGGGTGTCTTTGTGTGCCAACCGGCAGGAGCGCGAAGAGTTTCATGACACGTTGAATCTTTATGGCCGCGTGCTCAACCACGAATGCCGCCATCGCCGCAAAGACGGGACGCCCTTCTGGATACTGGAGCGCGCCACCATTGTGCTTGATCCGGCGGGCAAGCAGATGATTGAAGGCACGGCCATTGATATCACGGAACGCAAGAACGCCGAGCTGGCGCTAAAGGAATCCGAACAGCGCTTTGCCACCGTCTACCGTGAAAGTCCCGTCGCCTGTGGCATGGCCACGCTGGATGGCGTGTTCATGAGCGTGAATGACGCGTTTCTACAGATGATGCAAATGACCGCGGAGCAGGTGATCGGCAAGAGTGGGTTGCAACTGGGTTTCTGGAAATCACAGCAAGAACGCGACAAGTTTTACGAGCTCAACCTGAAGGGTGGACGTTCCGTGCAGAACGTGCCCATGGAATTCAAAGACGCTGAAGGCGATAAGCACGTTGCGCTCTACTGCGCCACGGTGGTCAGCATTGGCGAAAAGGAATGCATCTTCGGCATGATGTTGGACCAGACCGAAAAGAGCGAACTTGAAGCCAAATTCCTTCAAGCCCAGAAAATGGAAGCCCTGGGCCGCCTGGCTGGCGGCGTGGCCCATGACTTTAACAACCTTCTGGGCGTGATTGGCGGCTATGCGGAGTTGCTGGAAGGCAAGTTGGGCAACAATGAAACCTATCGCCGTTACTGCACCAAGATCATGGACACCACGCAGCGGGCCAGCGGTCTTACGCGCCAGTTGCTGACTTTCAGCCGCAAGGAAATCATCCGGCCCACCGCCCTCAGGACGGACAATTCCATTCGCGATCTGGCCGGAATTCTTCCCCGCCTCATTGGCGAAGACGTTGAGTTGTTTGTGGACTTGCGCGGTGAAGGCACGGTGGTAATGGACCGCACGCATTTTGAGCAGATTATCCTGAACGTGGTGATCAACGCGCGTGACGCCATGCCCAACGGAGGCCAGTTGTTTATCGAAACGGAAGACGTCCTGCGCCAGGTGGTCCTGCCTTCCGGTGAAACGGCGGTCCGTACCTTTGTGGCGCTTCGGCTTCGCGATACCGGCGTGGGCATGGAAGAAAAAATCCGTTCACACGCTTTTGAACCTTTCTTTACCACGAAGGAAGTTGGCCGCGGCACCGGCCTGGGTCTTTCCACCGTGTACGGAATTGTTCAACAATGCGCCGGCGAGATCTGCATCGATTCCCAGCCAGGACATGGCACGCAGGTCACTATTTTCCTGCCGACCGTACCGGAACTTGAGCCAGAAGTGGCCGAGCAACTACGCCGGGAAGTGGCCCGCGGCGCTGGCAACATTCTGCTGGTGGAAGATGAGCCGGAGCTACGCAACGCGAACGCGGAATTTCTTAGCTCGATTGGTTATTCCGTAATTTCCGCCAGCAACGGTGTTGAAGCTCTGCGCATGGCTGGCGACGCCGGCTCCATCGACCTGGTGATCAGTGATGTGGTGATGCCCAAGATGAACGGACGCGAATTTGCGGACCGGCTGCTTCTCGTCCACCCTAACACCAAGCTCTTGTTTGTTTCCGGCTACGCCGATGACGTGGTGCTGCAAACCGGACTGCCGGCGAACGGTGTTCCATTCCTGCAGAAGCCATACTCTTTGCGGGAGCTCGGCAACAAAGTCCAGGAGCTACTGGCCTTGTCCACCGGCGGCGTGCATTAAGTTACGGAACTACCTCTACCTTCTCTTGTAGCTTTCCCACTCCGGCTGGGAGGAAAGACTAGTGGCTTTCAGAAACTCCCAGATTTTAGGATTCAGGTCGCCGGCCACGGCGTAAAAATCATGATCGTGGCCTTCCATTTCAAAGACGTCCGCATGCAGGCCGCGGCCATTGATGGCGTCGCGCGTTGCGTGGACCAGTTCCAGAGAAAAATACGGATCGGCCGTCCCTACCCAGATAGCAACAGGAATTTTTCGCTGCGCTGCCGCGTGGTCGATATTAAGGATAAAACTCTTCTTTCATGGGATTCCATGATTCCGTTATAAAGTCCGAACACCGCTCCCGCGGAATGCCCAAACAGGTAAAGGCGTTTCCCGTCCACGGGATATTTTGCGCGCACCGCTTCCACAACGTCGTGCAGGAAGTCGGAACCATCGGCAGGGAAGGCCCACTCGCGGGAGTTTGCCGAATCCGGCGCCACCAGGATTACGCCTTCTTTTTCCGCCAGGTTTTTCCAGGCGTCAATCTGTGACATGCCGTCACGACCCGAGCCGTGCAACAGCAGAAGCAGAGGCGCTGGCGAGGTCAGGTTTTCTGGCGTCAGCACGTAGTAGGTCCGGTCCTTGCCGTCCACGGAGACGGACATTTTCTGCGGCTTGGATTTGGCGGACGCCAGCGTCGCAACGCAGATCATGCTGATGACGAGAAGTACTCTGAGGGATCTCTTCATGTTTCTTGCAGCCACCTCGGATGATTAGTCTCCAGCCAACTGCGGCGCGCCCTGGACCGCACTTTGTACCTTCATTGGCAGCCAGCCGCGCACGATCGTATACAGAACCGGAATGATAAACAGGTTCAGGAGCGTGGAAAAAATCATTCCGCCAAACACCGTTACTCCCACGGAATTTCTGCCGGCTGAACCTGATCCCCGGGCAATCACCAGAGGCAGAACGCCGAGAATGAACGCAATGGAGGTCATCAGGATCGGACGCAAACGCAAGCGCGCTGCTTCAATCGCCGCTTCCACCAGTCCCATGCCGCGATGCTGCAATTGTTCGGCAAACTCCACAATCAAAATTGCGTTCTTGCTGGCCAGGCCAATCAGCATTACCAGTCCAATTTGGCAGTACACGTCATTTTGCAGGCCGTGACCCATCACCGCCAGATATAGCGGCGACCCCAACATCACGGCCATCAAGGCTCCCAGCATGGCCGTGGGCACTGACAGTAGGATGATGAACGGAAGCACAAAGCTTTCATACAGCGCGGAAAGCGTCAGGTACACCACCAGCAAGCCCAGGCCAAACAGCATCAAGGACTGGCTGCCGGAATTGATTTCTTCTAGTGAAATTCCCGTCCACTCAAACTGGTATCCGCCGGGCAGGGCCGTTTTGGCCACTTCTTCCATGGCCTTGATGGCCTGGCCGGAACTGAAACCTTGTTTCGCGCTGCCGTCGATTTCCACGCTGCGGAACATGTCGTAGTGGTTGATCAGCGTGGAACTGGTGCCTTCTTTCACGGTGACCAGGTTGTCCAGGGAAATCATGCGCCCATCGTCAGAGCGCACATAGTATTGCCGCAGGTCACGCGGCTTGGAGCGGAACGCC
Source organism: Acidobacteriaceae bacterium (assembly GCA_025357215.1). Classification (GTDB taxonomy): domain Bacteria; phylum Acidobacteriota; class Terriglobia; order Terriglobales; family Acidobacteriaceae; genus Angelobacter. Next base: position 10,649 of record JANXPR010000495.1, read on the forward strand.
TGGTCGGCCTGCACCAGCACCCGGTAGCTGCGGTTGTTGAAATCAAAATCGTTGATATATTGCGACCCTACATAAATCTGCAGCGCTGATGTGATTTGCGAGAAAGATACATTCAAGCTCTTGGCTTTTTCGCGGTCAATTTCCACAACGAACTGCGGATCGCGCGCCGTGAACGTGCTGAACAGCCCAGTCAGTTCTTTTCTTTCGCTGGCCTTGGCGATGAATCCCCGCAGCGTGCTTTCCATTTCGTCCAGGGTGCCGCCGCCGGTCTGTTGCAGTTCAAAGGCGAAGCCGCCGAAGGTTCCCAAACCAAAAACAGCAGGCGGCGCGAAGGGCAGCACAAAAGCCTCTGAGATACTCATCAGAGGGCCGCGCAAACCATCTACCACGGCGGCCACGCTATGTTTTTTGCCGCTGCCGCGTTCTTTAATGTCTTTCAAGCTGGCGAAAATCAGACCCTGGTTGGCGGCCGTTCCGTTGAACCCGAATCCCGGTACCGAGAACATTCCAGCAACATCCGGGTTCTGGTTGATAATCGCCGCGGCTTTGTCCAGGATTTTAGTTGTGTATTGCAAAGATGTGCCCGGTGGCGCCTGCACCACCACAAAAAAGTAACCTTGGTCTTCCGGCGGGATAAAGCTGGTGGGCACCTGCTGGTACACCACCGCGGTCGCCAGGACTGCGGTAAAAAATCCGACGATCACGGCGGGCTTCCAGTCCGTGAGATGGTGCAGCAGTTTTGTATAACCGTTGGTGGTCTTGCGGATCAACGTATTGATGGCGGCAAAAAAGCCTTTTGGTTGTTCCCGCGGACGGAGCAACAGCGCGGCCAACGCGGGTGACAGCGTGAGCGCGTTGAATGTTGAGATGGCGATGGAGAAAGCAATTGTCAGCGCAAACTGCTGGTAAAGGCGTCCTGTGGACCCGGGGAACAATGACACCGGCACAAACACCGCAATCAGCACCAATGACGTGGCCACCACCGCGCCCGTCACTTCGCTCATGCCTTTCTTGGTGGCCTCGCGCGGATCGCTCATGCCTTCTTCAATATGGCGCTCCACGTTTTCAATCACCACGATCGCGTCGTCCACCACCAGCCCCGTGGCCAGCGTAATGCCGAACAGCGTCAGCGTGTTGATGGAAAATCCAAACAGTTTGGCGAAGATGAACGTTCCCACCAGCGACACCGGAATGGTGATGGCCGGAATCAACGTGCTCCGCCAGCCTTGCAGAAACAAAAAGATCACGATGATGACGATGATGATGGCTTCCACCAGCGTGGTCAGCACTTCCTTGATGGAATCCGCCACGGCGCGCGTGGTATCAAAGGCCACCACGTATTTCAGTCCGGGAGGGAAGCGTTCTGAGAGGCGCTTCATTTCGGCCTGTACATCGCGATCCACGTCCAGCGCGTTCGCATTGGAAAGCTGGATCACGCCCAGTCCCATGGCGTTCTTACCGTTGTAACGGAGCTGGCCGCCGTAGGCTTCCGCTCCCAACTCAGCGCGGCCCACGTCACGCAGTTCCACCAGTGTGCCGTCAGTCGCGCGTTTCAACACGATGCGTTCAAATTCCTTGGGATCGCTCAACCGGCCCGCCGCGCGCACGCTGATCTGATAATTCTGCGCACTGGGAGCGGGTTGCTGGCCAACTTGTCCGGCAGCTACTTGAACGTTTTGTTCGCGCAGGGCGTTGGTAACATCGGAAGCCGTCAGGCTGCGGGCCGCCAGCTTCACCGGATCCAGCCAGAGCCGCATGGAATACTTGCGTTCGCCAAAAATCTGGATCGTGCCCACGCCCTTTACGCGTTTCAACGCGTCGCGGACGTAAACATCAAGATAGTTGCTGATGAACAGGTTGTCGTACTTATCGCCGTCAGAATAAAAACCAAAGGCGCAGACGAACGAGCCGCCGCTCTTGTTAATGCTCACGCCGGTGTTCTGCACTTCAATCGGTAACCGTCCCAGCGCCGTCGAGGCCCGGTTCTGGATGTCCACCGCGGCAATGTCCAGGTTGCGCTCCAGGTCAAACACCACGTTTACGGAACTGGCGCCTTCATTGCTGCTGGTGGACGACATGTAGCGCATACCTTCCGCGCCGTTCACCGCTTGTTCAATCAGGCTGGTTACGCTGGTTTCCACCGCCTGTGAGTTCGCGCCGTTATAACCAGCGGAAACCGTCACCGTGGGCGGCGTCAGGTTGGGATACTGCGCAATCGGCAGCGTGGGGATAGCAACGGCCCCGGCCAGAACTATCAGCAGAGAGCAAACTGTGGCAAACACCGGCCTGCGTATAAAGAAATTAACCATGAGAAGTAAGCCTGCCTTCGGCCAATCAGCAATTGGCAATTAGCAACTGGCAGCTAGCAACGAGCATTTGGCAAAGCTAAAGCCGAAACCACACCTGGAGGAAAAATGAGAGCTTGGGTCTGCTTTAGCTGGGCTAATTGCTAGATGCTATTTGCTAGGTGCGTCTTATGTCTGTGGGACCACCGGCATGCCGTCAATCAACATCTGCACGCCGCTGACAATAATTTTGTCGCCCGCCTGGATGCCGTCGGTGACCACGTAATCATTGCCGATCAAGTCGCCCACCTGGATCAGGCGTTGCTTAGCCACGGCTTGCGGCCCGTTGCCTTCGGCTACAAACGCGAACAGCTTTCCGCTGAGGCGCGACACCGCCGTCACCGGAATCATGGGCGACTGGTGTTCTGACCAGATTACGTTTGCATGGAGTTGCTGCTCGTTGCGCAGCCTGCCGTTTTCGTTGGGCACAAAGGCTTTCACCAGCAGCGTCTGCGTGGCCGGATCCACCTCTGGCGAAACGAACCACACCTTGACTCGGACCAGGGTTTTGCCTTCCTCATCCAGAATCTCCACCGCGGTGCCGGTCTTGATCCGAGAGGCCTTTTGCGCAGGCACTTTGATATAGGCTTCCAGCGAGTTGCTGCGGTTCAGGGTTGTCACCGTAGTCTGGGTGGTTACGCGGTCACCCACGCGAACCGGGATATCGCCCACCACGCCCGCCGCCGATGCGTAGACTGTGTAATAACGCAATTGGACCCGTTGTTCGCGGATGCCGGCTTCCAGCGCTTCCGCGTCGGCCTTGGAGGCATCAAATGCCGACTGCGCGGCATCCAGGTCCGCCTTGGCAATCACTCCGGCAGCGAAGAGCTTCTTTTTGCGCTCCAGGTCAATCCGGTTCTGCTCCATGGTGGCCAATTTGGCTTTGTGAGTGGCTTCCTGGTTGTTCACCGTGGCCTGTTGCTTGCGCGGGTCAATCTCCAGGATCGGCGCTCCGGCAGCTACGCTTTCGCCCGAACGAACAAAGATGCGCGTCACGTCGCCTTCCACCTGCGGCTGCAACACGGAACTGTTCCGCGACCACAAGGTGGCCAGGTACTGGCTGGAATCCGGAACCAGCTTGTTTTGGGCGATGATGACCTTCACCGGAAATGCTTGCGGACCAGCCGGTTTGCCGGCAGCGGCGTTGTTACCGCAGCCGACGGAAACAGCAATAAGGATGAGAAGAGCGGTGCTGACAATGTACTTGGACATGGGGGATAAGGCCTTCTATGTTAACCAACATTGGATTAACGCGCCAAGGGACTGGATTCTTTGTTGTTTCAGTAATTTCAGGCTCTCTTGAGTCCACGCATCTTTAAGTATTTAGAAAAGTATTTAGAACATCACAACAGCATTTAGACATCACAACAGCATTTAGACGTCACAACACCCAAAATGGGAGTCTACAATCGCAATCTCACTAGACGCCGCTGGTGCGAACTGACATGATAGATTTTATTGTGGCGAAGGTCAAGCGAAACGCGGAGTCTGAGCCGCGCTTTATCCGAACAGGCCGGCAAGGATGTTGATTCGTTTTTCGTAAAAAACAATTTCGTAAAAAGCAATAAAGCCGAATGCGGATTCCCGATTCCATCTCGCCCCAGATCAACTGGCTGAAGATCAATTGGCAGCCAGTGCCGCGTGTCCAGTTCATTGCCTGGGTTATTTTCTACGCTCTGCTCCTGATTTTTCTGGCGTTCAATTTCGGCCAACTCACGTTGCTGGATAACGCGCACCTGGTGACCCATGAAGCCGGACATCTTCTCTTCGGATGGTTCGGCGCCACGCTCGGCCTGTGGGGCGGAACGCTGTTTCAGTTATTGGTTCCCGCCATGCTCTGCGCGGCGTTCATCGCGCGCAAGGAACTCCCCGGGACCGTCTTCTGCGCGTTTGCCTTCTTCCACAGCCTGACCGGCGTGGCCGCTTACATGAGTGACGCGTTGCGACTCGAGCTGCCGCTGGTTACCGTGGGCGCCATCGCCGACGAATCCATGCATGACTGGCTCCGGATCTTCACGCAGCTTGGTGTTCTGCCGCATGCCATCCAGATAGGCAACGCGACACGACTCATTGCCTGGTGCGGCATGATCGCCACGGTGGGCTGGTTTGGATGGCGGGGGTTACAAAAGAATGAAGCGGAAGTCTAGCGAATTTATCGAAGTCTACCGTGAGAGTCCGGATCTGTCATCCTGAGCTAAGCGACGCTGTGCGGCGTTGCGTAGTCGTAGGATCCCCGACAACGTGTCCTTTGCCATCCAGCTTCACGGCGTTCTCACGATTCAACCAATCTGAGCCGGGCCGAATCGACCCTCAAGTCGTTCTAGGTATCAGGGCATGACGTTCAAACCCCAAATCTTACCCAGTTCATGAATCCGAGAACAGCGCACGCAGCAACCGGAATGCGTGAATATCCTTCCCCGGCAATCGCTCCAGCTATCGCTAGGAGGACGAGATAGTCGCCTATGTTCCCAAAGCCGTCCCTGATTCTCCATACCAGAGGAGTGCTCCCAGTGGCCAAGCGGTATATCAACCAAGCATAGTACATCGCGGCGTTAGCTGAGGCGGCAAGAAGTCCTACAAGTATGACTACACGCCGCGACCCGCGAAACTCGACGCGATCTTTACGGAGCCACAACCGCCAGGCGAAGCCAGCGGCAATCGGCGTACCTATCAGGGACAACAAAATCACACCATCTAAGAGGTACATCTTCTCCTCAAATCCATTTTCCATCTTCCGATGTTCATACCGCTACCGTCTCCACCAATTCCAAAACCATCTTGCGCAACGGCTTCATCAGCGGCAAGCTTGAGAGTCGCAACAAATTCACCAGCAAGCTTAAGCTCTTGTCCATCAGTTTTTCGGTGCGCTGTTGGCCCGGCGAACGGTCATACAGCCAAAAGAGAATCAGGCCCATCTGGTACATCCACAGCAGGTAGGGAAGTTGGGGCTTCAGGTCTGCCGGGACTTTCACTTCGCTGCCTTCCACGGCTTGGCGTAGATGTTCCATGGCCCGTTCGCGGATAGGCTTGGTCTCCGCGCTAAACGGTGACAGCGGATCGCTGGAGTCCGGAGCGTGGCGAAACAGCGCGTCACAAAATTTGCGGTTCGGTTCCAGCGTGGCAAAGCGTTTTTCCAGCACGCAGCGCAGGCGGTCTTTCAGCTTGGTGTGTTCGTTCATCGCCGCCACCATTTCTTCGTGGCTGCTTTCCTGCAACTCCTGATAGAAACTCAGAACGATCGCTTCCTTGGACGAATAGTAGTAATACGTCGCGCCCAAAGCCACGCCGGCTTTGGCGGCGATGTCCCGCATGGTGGTCTGCTCAAAGCCTTTTTCGCGGAACAGCTCCAGCGCAGCCTCATAAATTTTGCGGCGCGTATCTTCCGCGCGCGGTGTAGGACGGATTTTGGTCGGCGCCGTGGTCATAATGCGGACATGGTTGCTTTCGCTATTGTATGACGCCGTCACTGTAAAAAGTCCTGGACGGTTCCTTCACGGATTGCGCACGGCGGCAGCGTTACCTTGCGCAGTTGCTCGGCCGCGTTCTCCGGACTTCCTTTGAGCCAGCGCGAAATCGCCTGCCGGTTCTTCGACAAGGCCTCAAAGGCCTGCCGCGCGAACGGCCGCAACAGCGGATGCGCCAGCCGGCAGGCCCAATCACGATAATCTTCCAGCGCATAAAGCGCCATGATCCATGCGGAGTTGTTCATATACACCTGGCCATCGTCACTGATCACCACCAGATCGTTGCAAGTGGCAATCTGGTCCAGGTCCGGGAACATCTTTTTGGCTTTGTCTGAACCGGCCGGGACCATCGAAAGCCCCAGCCACTGCTTCTGGATGAGCAGCCAGTCTTTCAACCGCTCACACAGTTCACATTTGGGATCATAAAGAACGTATAGCATTTCCATTTTTATTCCTTCCTTTCAAGGCGCGGTCCTTTTGTTCCCGCCGCGCCTGCGTCTCGCGACGGCTGGTTGTTCCGTCGCGGCTACGCGTCTTTACCTTGACGCGGCCATCGGTGGCACCGTAATCCGCAACGTGGCATCCGGAGACACCGGAGGACGCCGCGGTCCATTGCCCGTGGCTTTGCCGCGAATCACCGAGAACACAATCAGGTTGAAGAAGTGCATGGCGCCCAGTACCAGCAGGACGATGCCCAACTTGTCGCTGACCATCTCAATCGCGCCGCGCGAAGTGCTGATTACGCCTTCCGTTTTCAGCGCCAGCGACACGAATCCGATATTGATCAAGTAAAACCCAACCACCAGAAGGTGATTCACTGACGATGCCAGTTCGCCGTTGCCGTGGAAGGCGTCCACCAGAAAGATGGCGCCGCGTTTGTGGAGCGTCCGCGCCACCCATATGGTCAGAGTTACGCTAATCACGATGTAAACCAGATAGGCCGCTATGATCGGAGAAAGTTGAGTGATGTAGTACATAAAGCCCCTCGCCTTTGATATTTTGAACCTGTTCAAAACACAATAGCGCGACTTCCGGGCGCGAGTCAAGGATTATTTGAACGCGTTCATTAGCTTGATAATGCCTTTAATTATCAACAGCTTAAGCCGATCCAGCCCTGGGATAGCCCGCAAAAGGATGCCAGTCGTGTCTGGTTGAGCGTCCCAGCTGTGTGCCTTTTCAGCAGACAATACACGTCTTTTACAGCTTCTTTACCGCAAGGCTCTTCGCGCCTGTGTTTTTATGCTTCTTACTCACATAAAGAGCCTGCGTCCGGTCCCACTAAAGGCTCCAAGGCCCACAAAAAATGAGAATTCATTCCAAGTTTCTCCGTGTCGCGCGCGGCGCTTTCGCCGTCTCCTTGTTTGCCTTTCTGGCTACTGGAACCAACTCAATTCTTGGCCAGCAACATCCGCATTCGTCCCAGCCATCCCCCACGCCCACTCCGGCGCAGCCGGCCAATCAAAGCGCCGCCCAGAAGCCTTCGTTTTCCGTCCAGGTAAAAGTCGTCAACGTTCCGGTTACCGTTCGCGACAAGCACAACCAGATCGTCCGCGATCTGACGAAAGAGGATTTCGCCCTGGAAGAAGACGGACGTACGCAGGAGATCCGATATTTCGCGAAAGAGACGGACTTGCCGCTCACCGTTGGTCTGCTGGTAGACACCAGCTTTAGCCAGCGCCGCGTGATGGACAAAGAACGAGCCGCGAGCCGCGCTTTTCTGGACCGCATGATCCATCAAGACAAAGACGCGGCTTTTGTCATTCACTTTGACCATGAAGTGGAATTGCTGCAGGACATCACGAATTCGCATCAGAAGTTGGAAGTAGCGCTGAATTCCCTGAACGTTGGGCAATCCGCGGACCGCGACTCCAGCAGCCAAGGTGGCAACTCACCCGGCGGATATCCCACTGGAGGAAATGGTGGCGGAGGCGGAGGTGGAGGCCGTGGCGGCACAACAAGAATCAGACTTCATCAAGGCACTCTTCTTTATGACGCCGTTTATCTCGCATCGGACGAAGTAATCAAGAAGCAGCAAGGACGCAAGGCGCTCATCGTTCTTTCTGACGGTGTGGACCGCGGCAGCAAAGTTGGACTGGAGACGGCCGTGGAAGCCGCGCAACGCGCCGACACCATCGTCTATTCCATCCTGTTCAAGGACGACGAAGGCTACGGTGACCGCGATCGCGGCTTCGGCATGGGCGGTCCCATGGGACGCCGTGGCCCAGGCGGCGGAGGCGGCCAGCGCCGTCCCATGCCAAGGGAGGAACGTCCTGACGGCAAGAAAGTTCTGGAACGTATTTCGAAGGAAACCGGTGGACGGATGTTTGAAGTCTCCGGCAAACACAACGTGGAAAAAATCTACGCCGAAATTGAGGACGAACTGCGTGGCCAGTACAGCCTGGGTTACACGCCGGACAAAACAGATACGTTGTCTGGATATCACCGCATTCACGTCACGGTGAAGAAGAATGATGGCAAAGACATGAACGTCCAGGCGCGTGACGGATATTACGGTGATCGCTAGGAGCTTAACGGGTTGTGAAGAGTCAGGTAAGAAACGCGATTCGGCAACGAAACTTTAGAAACGAACAAACTTGCCGACCAGGGCTGCAACCAACCCGAGCCCGACCAATGCCACGGGACCGTGGTTCTGCTGCAGGACAACGCCGATTTCTCCGCCCTGGGTCACGAGCCAGGCGCCCCAGAACATGCCGCCGACAATGCAGAGGGAACCAAGATACTTCAGGATTGGACTTCCAGGATCTCGCCGGGGTGCGCGCGGAGCGCGAAAAGAGCCACGGTCTTCGTATCCTTGTCGAGATCCGGTGCCCCATTCGTCTTTATATTGTTGCTGTTTCGCCGGGACAGGATAACACATATAACAACTTTCACTCATTTTCATCCAAAAATTCAACTGTCAAAATGCCTTAGTAAGTTTTTCTTCTGATTCTCAGGCCATGGAAACCCTTTTTGTAAAGTTTTGCATCGGCGTTTCGGCCTTTACAATCGAATTGCTTTTATCGAAATAAGTCCAAACAACATGGCCCATCTTTTTGAACCGCTACGACTGCGCGGGGTGGAATTGCCGCACCGCATCCTGGTTTCTCCCATGTGCCAGTACTCTTGCACGGACGGGCTGGCCAATGACTGGCACTTTGTTCATTTGGGATCACGTGCGGTTGGCCGCGCTGCCGCCGTGCTCACCGAAGCCAACGCCGTGACGCCGGAAGGCCGCATCAGTCCGGACGATCTGGGCATCTGGAGTGATGCGCACATCGAGCCTCTGCGCCGCGTGTTTTCCTTCATCGAACAGCAAGGCTCGGTTCCCGGTACACAATTGGCCCACGCCGGACGCAAGGGAAGCACCAGTGCTCCGTTTAAAGGCGGCAAGCCGATCACGGTGGCCGAAGGCGGGTGGTCTCCGATTCTTGCGCCCAGCCCGCTGCCTTTCAATGACGGCTATCAGGCTCCGCATGAAATGACGCGCCAGGAAATCGCGGCCGTGGTGCAGGCTTTTGCCGACGCGGCTCGCCGCGCTGACGCCGCCGGCGCCAAGATTGTCGAGATCCACGCCGCACACGGCTATCTGCTGCATGAATTTCTTTCACCTCTAAGCAACCAACGCACGGACGAATACGGTGGCTCTTTCGACAATCGAATCCGCATCGTTCTGGAGACGGTCGATGCCGTTCGCCGCGCGTGGCCGGAAAAACATCTCATCTTCCTGCGTATCTCCGCGTCAGATTGGACGCCCGGCGGCTGGACTCCGCAAGATTCGCTCGGCCTGGCGGAAAAACTCAAAGGCCGCGGCGTGGATTTGTTCGATTGTTCGTCCGGCGGCAACGTGGCCAGCGCCAAAATTCCGGTCGGTCCCGGATATCAAGTGGTTTTCGCGCAACGCCTTCGCCAGGAGTTGGGCGTCCGCACCGGCGCGGTTGGAATGATCACCGATCCCGCGCAGGCTGACCAGATCATTCGCTCCGGACAAGCCGACGTGGTTTTTCTTGCACGGCAATTTTTGCGCGACCCCTACTGGCCGCTGACGGCCGCTCGTGCGTTGGGACAGGAAATCCAATGGCCCAAGCAGTACGACCGGGCCAAGCCGTAAGCGCCGCCTTAATGGCTTTCGTTTTTCTTCTGGGTTTGCGCGGCGTGCGCGGCGTCATCCGGTTTCTGGATCTCGCGTTGCTGCACCGGAGACGAAAGCACGATCGAGGTGGACGTGGTTCCGAACGGCGTGAGCCGGTCGATCAGATTTTCCAGATGTTCCACCGAGCGCACATGGACTTTCATGATGAAAGAATCCGCGCCGGTGCCGCGATGGCACTCCACAACTTCAGCAGACGATTTCACCACGCTGGTGATCTTGGTGAACACGTCGCCTACCACGGACATGCGTATGAACGCGGTAATCGGCATGCCGACTTTCATCGGATCGACATCAGCGTGGTAGCCCACAATGATGCCGGCTTCTTCCATGCGCTTAACCCGCTCCACTACGGCCGGAGTTGTTAAGCCGACTCGGCGTCCGAGCTCAGCATAGGAAAGCCGTCCATTGACTTGCAGTTCGTGGAGCAGCTTCCATCCGATCTGGTCTAAAAGCTTCTCGTTCTTTAATGTTGAGTCCATTTTTGTCTGATATTGTAAGACAGATCAGAGATTTTCTCTAACTTCACTTCTGCCTAAATTTCATTAGAGACTTTTAAGTTTATTTGCCCTGTGGGTGAAGCCACTTATTAAACCACTAACCCCTGATTCTGACTAGGGTTAAGTTGGGTTCCTGGGGAAATCAGGAATTCTTCCGGCCTAAGCCAATCGGAGGAGCCTTCCTGTTGGTGGAAGAGCCAGTCTTAAGTCAACCGGATACGCACCTAATTGAGCAGGTTACGGGAGTGAATCGACCACACTCGAGACGCTTTCCCCGATGCTATACTGCACGAATTCATGAAAACCCAAGTGCCAAAACTCTTCGCCCTGCTTCTTTTACCGCTAGCTGTTTTCGCGGCCACCAAGCCCAACATGAGGCCCGGTCTGTGGGAATCCACTACTACGGTTCAGCGTCAAGGGGCGCCGCCTATATCAGCTGAACAAAAGGCGATGATGGACCAGCGCATGGCCAGCCTGTCACCCGAGATGCGCGCCAAAATCGAGGCTGCCCAGAAAAAGAGTCTAGCGAGCTCGGCCCAACCGCATGTTCACAAGAGCTGCGTTACCCAAGAAGATCTGGACAAGCCTTTGGCCTGGAGCGACGGCAAAGATGACGGCAAGTGCACGAAAACCGTCTTAAAATCCACGTCCACCGAACAGGAAGTCCGTGTGGAATGCGCCAGCGATAAATACAAAAGCTCCGGGACAATCCACATTGTGTTGTCCAATCCTGAGACGTATTCCGGAACCATGGTTTCCAACATAACGCCGGCGGGCGGATCAACCACGATGACCTCCACCACCCAAATCACCGGCAAATGGCTGGGCGCCGCATGTGGTGACGTCAAGCCGAATTCACATAAGTAGAGTTCGCATAAAATTTAAAGAGCCAACGAAGACAACCAGGCGCGTGTGCTGTCAGCGCGCCTCGCGTTGCTCGGCATATATCTTCTGCGGCGATAGCTGCGGTGAGACAAGGACTTACTCTCAAGGGAGTTGTTACTTTTTTGAAGCGAGTTAGTTCCATAGGTTCTAGTTCCATGGGGAACCGTTACGGAATTGTATGTTAAGGGTTTTACTTGATTTAGCCGCTCAGCCATTATAAAAAATGTACATCCCTTTAGGCTTGGATCGTTTACTCTCCAACAACCTACCCAGGTGCAATTGTTTCCATGGACAGAATCGTTATAACCAACCAGGAAGTTGAAAAAGCTCCAGAGCCTCAGCAGGCGCCGGCAACGCCCCCGCTATCGGCGCTGCCTCCTATCGCTCCGGCCTTGCCTTCCCCGGTGCCTCTGTGGACGCGGCTGGTCATGATTCCGCTGGTCTTCTTTCTGCCGATTCTTAGCCTGGTGGCCCTGATTCTGAAAGTTACGGTGCGCAGCAAGCAGCCAAGGGTCGTCCAGGCATGGTGGTCGTATCTGCTCACGTTGTTGATCATCAGCGGTTTTCTAACGACCATTCTGGTCGTCATAGGTTTTTCGACCAACGTAGCTCCGGCGCCAGACGCAATCGGTTCCGCGCTTCCTAGCCTGGACGAGCGTTCGGTTTTTCCTGATTTGCCCGCAGGCCAGCCGATGACTGGCGTGCAGTTGAGTTCAACTCTGAAACCGCTGGTCATGATGGCTTCGCCGGCGGCCAAACGCTGGTTCAGCACCAGTTACGGAACGTCGGGAATTCTTGGCGCTGCGCTGATCCTGCAGTCTGACTCGCACGGTTATCTGCTGGCGACGGCCCGTCATGTAGCCGATGGTCCGGACTGGCAGTCCAAGCATGGCCCGCAAAAAGTAATGGTGTCTGATGGCATGAACGGCTGGGCCGGCGCGCAGTTGGTGGCCCGACACAAGCGGCATGACATGGCAATTCTCTGGCTGCCGCGCCACAGTGGCGACGTTCCGTTCCGCCAGCCCGTCGCACAATATTCCAGTGTTCAGGTGGGTGAAAAAATTTATGTGATCGGCCATCCTGAAGGTTTGAACTTCAGCGTCAGCAACGGGATTGTTTCCCGCACTCCGGGTGATGACGTAATCCAGGTTTCCGCACCGGTGAGTCCGGGCAACAGCGGCGGGCCGCTGTATGACGAGTTCGGCAACCTGCTGGGCGTAGTGGTCGCCAAGGTCGCCCGTAGCCGTGATCCTGAAGCTGAAAACCTGAACTTCGCCGTCAGCACGGACGTGTTCCTGCATGAATCTGACTGGGAAGTCGCCAGTAGCGGAGATTCGCGCAGCGCGTTCACGGATTTTCTACACCAGATCAAAGTACGCAAGACCCCGCCGGATACCGGCGCCTCCCGATAAGGAAAGCTCTAACCAACATGGCCAACATTAACGTCACAGTGTACGACTCCACGGAAAACAAGCGCGTGCCGGTTGAGCTGCCGGACGATGCGCCCGCCAACCGCATCATTGCCGTACTGGTGGAAAAGCTGCAACTGCCGCGTAACGGTCCAGACGGCGCTCCGTTGAGCTACAAATTCCACCACAAAAACTCCGGCCGCCAGATCCAGGACTCACAAACGCTGGCTGATGCCGCCGTAAAAGAAGGCGACATTCTGCGTCTGCAACCGGAAATTACCGCCGGGGCGCTCTGAGCCAGATGACCCGTCCCACGGCTCCATCGCCGGCGACCCCGACGAGCGAAAAGGCTCAGGCGCAGAAAGACCCTGTGCAGGTGAATGTTCAGGAGCAGAATGACTCTGTGCCGAAGGCGGGTTCTCAAGCGGTTTCCGCAAATGACGATTCGCGCTTCAGCCGCTTCCGTCTCATCGGCTGGTGGGACCAGGAAAAGATTCGCCAAGCCCGCGTGCTGGTCATCGGCGCAGGCGCTCTCGGCAATGAGATCCTGAAAAATCTCGCTTTGCTGGGCTTCACCAACATCATTGTTGTGGACCTGGATTCCATTGACGCGTCGAATCTCTCGCGAAGCATCCTGTATCGTGCCGCGGACGTCGGTAAGCGCAAAGCCGATGTTGCCGCGCAAGCCACGCGTGAAATTTTTCCAGAAGCGCAGGTCCACGCCATCACCGCCAACGTAGTTCACGGACTAGGCCTCGGCATCTTTGGCTGGGCGGATTTCGTTCTGGCCGGGCTCGATAATCGCGAAGCCCGCCTGTGGATTAACCGCGCCTGCTGCAAGATGAACCGTCCGTGGATTGACGGCGCCATAGAGGGCATCAACGGCGTGGCACGCGCATTTTTGCCCGGCACGCCTCCGTGCTACGAATGCACGCTGGGCGAGACTGACTGGGCCATCCTGAACAAACGCATGTCCTGCAACCTGCTCACGCTGGAAGCGGACACGGAAGGCAAAGTAGCCACCACGCCCACCATCTCCTCCATCATTGCCGGTTTGCAGGTGCAGGAAGCCGTGAAGTTGTTGCACGGGTTACCCGTGCTGGCGGGCAGGGGATTTATTTTTGAAGGTCTCAACCACACGTCATACCGGGTGGAATACACCGAGAATCCGGACTGCATGAGTCACTACACGTTTTCTGAAGTCGTTCGTCTGCCGCGGACTTCCGCCGAACTGACTCTGGAGAGTCTACTGGCGCTTGCACGGCGCGACCTAGGTTCTCAGGAAGTTGTCGTGGAATTCAGCCGGGACATCGTTCACAAACTGGCTTGTCCCAATTGCGAAGCAGAAAAACGCAGCCACGCGGAAGAAGAACTTTTCGCCGCCGTCGGCACCGTACCGTACGAGCGCGGGAAGTGTCCGGCCTGCGGACAGATGCGCACCGTGGTTACGGCCCACAGTTACAGCGGCAGCGAATCTTACGGTCAGCGAACGCTTACAACTCTCGGCCTTCCACTGTTTGATGTTTTTACCGCGCGTTCATCGGAAAGAGAAATCGCTTACCTGATCGCCGGCGATGCGGCTTCTGTTTTAGGCTCGCTAAGCCAATCGCAAAAGCAGGGAGCTTCAGCAAAATGAGCAAAGCGCCCAAAGTAAAAATAAAAACCCAGCCCGCGGTGGTGATGGAAGCCGAAGTCGCGCGTAAGATCCGCCAGCACTGCCGGACGTCGATGAAGGCGGAAGTCTGCGGCGTGCTGATCGGTGAATCCAGTGAAGACCGCACTGTGGTGCAAGCCTGCATCGCCGGCGAAAACGCCGCGCAGGGCGGCGCCCACGTCACCTTCACGCAAGACACCTGGGAACACATCTACAAAATCAAGGACAAGGAATTCCCAGACGCCAAAATAGTTGGCTGGTACCATTCGCATCCCGGTTTCGGCGTGTTTCTTTCCGAGCACGATCTTTTTATTCACGAAAACTTTTTTTCCAGTCCAACGCAAATTGCCTGGGTCTTTGATCCCCACACGGACGAAGAAGGCTGTTTCGGCTGGATCGGCGGCAAGACCGAAAAGCTTTCCGGCGTGCGGTTTGGTTATTCGCAAAGCGTGGAACTCACCGAGCACAGTGCGACCCAAGCGGAAGACTTTGACGGTGACGTCCAAGCGAATGATTTTTCGGGCAAGGATTTTCTAGGCAAGCGCAATCCGGCTAGCCGCGCTGAAGAGCCGGTGTGGGTGAAGTGGATAAGCTGGGGACTGGGGTGCTTTGCGATTCTGGTTCTTGGAGCTGCCGCGGGATTCATCTTGGGCGAGCGCCAGATCGCCAAGCAAGTGGAACGCGAACTGGGTCCGATGCTGGGAGCCTGCCAGGAAATGACGCGGCATCCCGTGGAAGCCTGCCAGGCGATACTCCAGCAGCTGGGCCCGCTTCCGGGCGCGTCAGTTTCGCCGGACATAAAAGGTGCAATGCCGGGCGGACCATCACAAGCAATACCTCCTGCCGGCGTTGCTCCGCAAAACGTTGCTCCGGCAAACATTGCTCCGGCAAACAAGGGGAAGAATGGCAAACGCTAACGATAAGCCCACGTTGAAGATTACCTTGGAAGACCTGGAAAAGGTCACCTTGCTCAGCGATGCCGTCTCTCCCGCCATGGGTCCACGGACCGGAGACCGCCAGTATGGAAATATTTCCGAGCCTGGCGCCGAACCGGTTGTGGCCG
>JANXPR010000508.1 GCA_025357215.1 Acidobacteriaceae bacterium
TTGCGGCTCCTTTCTCTCCGAGTCTTGGTTTTCGCAAACTCAAGTTTACTCGGCACTCGGATTGGAGCCGTCGTTGTTATCTAATCAAGCAAGCGCGCAGGAGCAAAGCGACTAAGAGTGCGTCGAAGGACCCCGAGGATGTTTCATGCGCCACGCCGTTCCAGGGAGTTCTCACGAAAAACCATTGTTTTCTCGTTTACGCTTAAATGCTCCGCATAACTTTCTCAATCACACCGGATATGCTTCGTCCAGGCAATCGCGCGCGCTTTACAAATCGGTCCCGATAGAGATACCCGCTTAGCTTACGCGGCAAACTTATATCCCAATCCTGGCACGGTAAGAATCAACACGGGATGCTTGGGATCGGCTTCCAGTTTTTGCCGCAAACTGCCCACATGGACGTCAACGGTCCGCGTGAACGTGTCTTCGCTGTAGCCCCAAACTTCCTTGAGCAGAACTTCACGCGAGAGCGTGGTGCCGCGATGCAGAACAAAATACCGCAGTAGCCGAAACTCACGCGCCGAAAGCGGAACGGGTTTCCCCTCGCGTGACACGGTGGTTCCGCGCAAGTCCACTTCCAGGGGACCAACTTGCTGCACTCCGTCCGGTTCCTGATCGGCGCCGTTGGCGCGACGCAGATGTGCTTCAATGCGTGCCAGCAATTCCAGCATCTCAAACGGTTTGGTCAGGTAGTCGTCGGCGCCAATTTTCAGGCCCAGGACTTTATCGAGCAGTTGTCCGCGCGCCGTGAGCATGATCACCGGCACGGTGTTGCCGGCTTTGCGGATGTCGCGGCAAACATCCAGGCCGTTTTTGCCGGGCAGCATCACGTCCAGCAGGACCAGGTCATACTTGCCGGCCAGCGCTTTGCGCAAGCCTTCATCACCGTTCACGGCAAAGTCCGGTTCGTAGCCTTCGCCCTTGAGCCGGTCGCTCAGGGTCATGCGCAGATCTTCTTCGTCTTCAACAATCAGAATGCGATCACTCATAAAACTTCATCGGCAGTTTTAGTTGACACGTTGCCGGACATTTTCTCCCGCGGTTCGCGTAAGCCTTCCGCCACCGCTAGTCTGATGGTAAATGAACTTCCCTTGCCCGGCTCGCTTTGTACGGTAAGGCTGCCACGCATGGCTTCAATCACCGTCTTGGCCAGCGGCAAGCCCAGGCCCGTGCCGTGGATGTTTGATCCTGCCACCGAAGGACTGCGGTAAAACGGTTTGAAGATGTGCTTCAACTCTTCTTCACCAATGCCGATGCCGTGATCTTCCACGGTGATTTCAATTTCGCGGGCGTTTCCGCCGTCGTTTCGCGCCGCGGCGGCGCGAACTCCAACCCAGTGGTCTTCGCCGCCGTACTTCACCGCGTTAGTGATCAGGTTTTGCACGCATTGCGCCAGTGCGGAAAAATCAGCGCTGGCCAAGGGCAAATCAGGGTCGATGTGCTTTTCGATGCTTGCGCCAGCCGCTGTGACGATGCTCGCGGTATTCTCCAGCGCGGCGGCAATCACTTCATGGATGTCCACGGGACGCAGTTGATAACGCTGCGGCTGCTGCTGCGTTGCGGCGAAAACCAAAACCTGGTCCACCAGCGTGGTCAGCTGCCGCGTCTGCTTCACGATCGTTGCGCCGTAACGCGCGAGTTGCTGCTTATCGGCAACCACGCCATGCGCGATGTTTTCCGCCGCGGATGAAATCACCGCCAGAGGCGTCCGCAGTTCGTGGGAAACGCCGGCCACAAAGTCCATTTGCAATCTGGCCAAACGGCGCGCGCGCTGGCTGGCGATCACCACCATGCCCATGGTCACGGCCAGCAGGACGAGTACGCCAAAACTCAGCATCAGGTTCCGGCGACGCAGTCCGCCCACGGCAGCATCCACCGATCCCAGAGGATGTTGCACTTGAACTTTCCAGATTCCATCGTCCGCCGAAAAGCGGAAAGGCTCCAGACGCACCATGGATTCCATCGCGTCATGATGGTCACCCGGCTGCCCTTGGGCTTGAGTTTGGGGCTGGCCTTGGGCTTTACCCTGGCCGTGCTGTGCGGGGCTCGAACCATTTGCGGGATGATGGGTGCCCAGCGTGTCCGGTGGAACCGGCATATCCATGCGCGGTCCCGGCCCTGCTCCGCCGCCGCGCCGGAAGAATGGGCCAAACAAATCAGTCTCCGCATCAGAGTTTTGGTTGCTGGCAGCGCGATATCCCGCGGAAGAAGAATAAAGGACGTGCTGTTCCTGAGCGCCACCGTCGGTCACGGCGACGCGGTAGTCCATTCCGCCGGACGCGCTGAAATAACGCTGGGTCAGCTCAGGAAAAACCTCTTTCTCCAGTACGCTGGGATTCAAGCGTACGATCACCCAGGTGAGCGATACTGGAGCCGGGCCGTCACCAGAAGCCCCGTCGCTATTTGGGTTCGGCGTGCGTACAACGGAAACCAACAACGGTAACGATTGGTCCACCAGCCAGGGAAAGAAATTGTCTGGCGAACGATTGCCTTGGCGTCCAGCCCGTTGGTTCCGGGGCTGGTCGGAGTGTCGATCTGGATTCTGATTCGCTGCGGAGCCGCGGCCGTCATTCACCTCACGTCCGTCATGCATTTTCTGCCCTTGGCCGGATCTTGGCCCGTTTCGTCTTTCTCCACTCGACCTTGGTCCACTTGGCCTGGGTCCACCCGGCCTTGGTCCACTTAACCACCGCGGACCGCCCGCCTGTGCGGCTATATCCGACATTTCCTGTAAGCGATCTTTCACGCGAGCAAATTCGTCAGGCCACGCAACGCTGACCGGTTTTCCAGTCGATGGGAATACATGGACCAATTGATCTGCGGCACCTGGCCCGCCCTGTGGACTTTGCGGTTGGGTACTTTTCCGTTGGGTACTTTTCCAAAGATAGACGTCGGAAACCAGGCCGGGATGTCCTGAACTCTGCTGCCAACGCTGGAAGCGCTGGTTGAAAGCTTCTCCACTTTTGCTGCCGGACTCGCGGACAGCGGCCCTCACTTCCAGGCACGCCGCTCCTAACTCACGAGTAAAGTCCATGCGAAATCCGCTCAGGGCCAGGTGCAGGTTGGATTGCATTTGGGCCCGCGCCGCATCGCTCACCTGTCCGCTCCAGCGGTATTGCAGTACCGCCAGCAAGGCCAGCACGCCAGCCAATGCGGGGATGGCGATCCACCAGAAAATCCGTTCTTTTAAAGCTGGTTTCATCTCTATCTTTTTTCTTGAGCTATCGCTGACGGGCTGGTCACAACCATCTATGCGGAGGGCTGCGGACAGCGCATCATCATTATAGGGTCAGCATTATGCGATCAGTTCAGCGTGGTCGTTGCCCAAGATATGCACTTGCCGGTTTCAGTCATTTCCGGACGCGACGCGACCTTAATCCTCTGCAAACAGTGTCGTCAGTTCCTGAAGAAACTTTGGCTTATAGATCACCGCGTATGCGCCGCATCCTGCGCTGGCTTCCAGAAACTGTTTCTCCGGGTCCATGGTCATCAGTATCGTCCGCAACCCAGGAAGCAATTGGGAAAGCACGAGCGAAGTTCGTAGTCCGCTCATTTCCGGCAGTTCTGCGTCAATGAGCAGTAAATCCGGCGAGAGTTCGCGGGCCAGTTCGATCGCGTCCAGACTGTTCTGGGCTTTGCCGGCTACTTCCACCAGCTCGTGATGCTCCAACAAAGTACAGATCATGTGCAGGACGGTTTCTGAGTCGTCGACGACCAACATCCTCTTTTTGACGCGTTCGGTCGCGCCGGCCTTGGGGGACTGATTCTTGCTTTCACTGAAGTTCTGGGTCACTGCGGACATTCACAACCTCAGTTCCAGCATAACGGCGAATGGCTAACTACCAGGTAAACAAGAGGAAAGAGGATTGTAAAGAGATCGTAAAGCCCTGATTTTGACCTCATATTCCGACCCATTTTGAAACAAAAAACTGAGGACAGGCTTCACTCCGGAGACTGGAGATGCCCTGTCCTCAGTTTGGGAGGGACAAACTGCGCCCTTAGAACTGTCCTGGAGGAGGACCGCCCGGTCCCATGCCCTCAGGTCCGCCAGGTCCACGATGACCTCTGCGTCCGTGGCCTCCCCAGCCGCCGCGGCCGTGCATCTTGCCTTCCATGTCGGTCAGGGTCTTCTGCTGGTCAGGATTCAGCGTCTGGAAGAATGCCGCGCGCGCTTTGGCGTGCGCTGAGATCATCTGCGCCGTGTTGTTGCCGATGGCCGCCGCAGCCTGGTCAATCGCCGCGCTGTCATTCTTCTGGACAGCCGCCTTCAGCTTGTCGTGCGCCGTCTTCATCTGGTCATGCATCGCCTTGCCCGCATTGGCCTGATTGGTAAAAATCGTGGTGGCCTGCTGTTGCTGGGCGGGGGTAAGCCCCAGTTTCTTGGTCAGAAAGTCCACATGATGTTGAATGCGTTGTGCTGGATCGTGCTTCGGCATCTGCGCGAAGATCGCCAGACTGGCCAGACCCAGGATTCCCGTCACCGCCAGAACTTTCAAGAGGGTTTTCTTCATTGTGTTTCTCCGTCACCTTTTCAGCTTTCGTTTAATTGAGTGCTGCTGCCAACGTATGAAATCTTGCCTTCAATGCTTTGATCAACTGCTCTCTCCGTACACTCATAGGAACACGGTTTCCACCCACTTGGCGTAAAGAGACTGGTAGCGCATTGTAAAACGCCTGTAAAACAAAGGCGAAGATGCTCTACCCGACCGCCATTTTGTCCACTTTGGGGCGATTCGTAGCAGCTGGGCCTCCAGCCATGTCAGTTCGGCCCATTTTTCCATCACTCAAGTAATCGTGGCCAATCCGGCCTGGAGTGTCACTTTCGGTGCAAGATCCAAATCAGTTCTCGATCTTAAAGAGGGCTGGGAGTTAGATTTAGAAGCGTTCTAGTCTTGAATTAGGAGCACGTCTATGCCCCTCTGGACAAAACTCGACAGCATGAAGCCGAACCTGCTCGTCGTTGCGTCCTTGTTGGCTCTCTCGCAAATCGCACTACCTCAGCAAGCGGCTGACAAGACCGATGCCACAAATACTGGCGCGCAACAACAACATCGCCAGCCCATCCCCGCGTGAAATCTAAGAAACCGGCGGAAGCAAAAGACGCCGCCGCCAAGCCGCCTAAGCTTACCGCTGACCAGATTCTGGCTAACCAGACTTTGGAATCGGCGGAAAGCCAGGCCCGCGGACTGGAAGCGCCCATGCGCAGCTATAGTCTGGCACAGATCGCGTTAGCGTTTGCCGCGTCTGATCCGGCCAAGGCCCGCACTCTTCTCCGGGACGCCTTCTCGGCTTCGCTCGCCATTGATAACGACGCTTTCGCCAAGGAAAACATCCAGCAGGAGATCTTTCGTACGCTTCTGCCCGTATCTCAGGAAGATGTCGAAGAGCGCCTGATGCAAGCTGAGTCGCGTCCGCGGAGGCAGGCGGTAGACGCTCTTATTTCGCGTTACATCGAGAAAAAGCAGTTTAGTAAAGCTACAGACCTGATCCAACAAACCGCTTCCCTGGATGAATTACCTTATGAAGCTGCTTCCCGTTTGCTTCAAGTCCTGCCGGTTGAGATGAACGGAGAGAAACAAACCTTGTTCGCGTCCGCGGTAGTTAGCTACCGGGCGCACGATCACAAAGGATTGAGTGGTGACACCAGCTTCACCAAACTGGTATTGCGCTTTGGTGACGGAGTGCCACCCAAGCTCGCGCTGGAAGCAATTGATGAAAACCTCAGCGAGGCCCGTGCGAAAGACGGCAACTACTCCGTGATTGTTGGCGGTTCAGGAGGCTCGGCCGCCTTCAGCTCTGAGTATGAATACCAACTGTTTTACCTGCTGCCCTTGTTGAGCAAATTGGATGAAAGCCGGGCCAACCACTTACTGGAAGAGAATGCCTCACTGAAATCCACCATGCAGCAGTATCCCAACGGAGTGGATTCGGTCAGCCCGCCGCCGGCATTCGAATCAGGCCCCAATCCCCCGCAAAGGGGCATCAGCGTCAACGTAAATGGCAACGGCGCTAAAGCCAGTAACGATGAAGTGGTGCGCCAGGAATTGCAGCGCCGCGCCGACCTGATTCTCAAACTGGCGGATACTGATCCTACGCAGGCCATTGCTCAGGCCACGGCCCTGCCGCTCACCATCAATACCTGGATGCCGCCACCTCGGGTCACTACTCTTGAAGCCGTTGCCCGTCTGAGCTTGAAGAAGCAGCCCGCCGCCGCACACCAGGCAGTGGCGGAAATGCGCAAGGCCGCTGCCAACCTTCCGCCCCGCGACCAGATGAAATACGTCTCCTCCGCCGCCGACATGTATCTCCAGATGGACGACAAAGACAGCGTTGACAGCGTTGTCTCTGAAGGCCTGGGCGTTGCCGCCAAGCTGCTGGACTCTGACACCAACCCGGATAATCCCAACAAAGCCCTCAAGGCCTGGTGGCCGTCGAGTGACGCGTATCGCCGGTTGGTGGATATTGAGAGCAAAATGTCCCACCCCGCCACTGCCAAAATGCTGCAGGAGATCAAAGATCCTGACATCCGCACCGTGGAATCCATCATGTTCGCGCGGGCTCTGCTCGGCATCCCGATGAAACGTGTCATTGTCCAGGAGAAGACCAAGGACGGAAATCGGTCGCGCAGTTTCGACGGGCCATGACCACAGCGGCCGGGCCAATTACAAAACGCAAGTGACCGTGCGGGCATCAAGTCCGATTGGTCCTTGCGAACTACGGCTTGTACTACAATCTATAGCGCAATCGCGTCCCCACTCTTAAAGGCCCCATGTTTAGGAGAGCATTATGTCTCGCAGCCTGAAACTATGTTTCTTCGTCTCCATGCTTTTGATTTCCCAGGTCATTCCGGCGCAGCAGCCCGCAACCACCAGTGAACGAAAAGTTGAGACGACGAAAACGGAGACGCCCGGGGCGCCGTCCACTAAACCAAAGAAGGAAAGCACCAATAAAGACGCTGCCGCTAAGCCTAAACTCACCCCGGACCAGCTCCTAGCCAAGCAAACGTTGGAAGCCATGGAAGGTCCGTCGCGAGGATTGGAAGCTCCCATGCGCAGCTATACGCTGCTGCAAATCGGGTCGGCCTACGCCGCTTCGAATCCCGCCAAGGCGCGCATCTTGTTGCAAGATGCTTTCTCTGCTTCCCTCGCCGTCCAGGACATGGACGAACCCAAGCAGATCCTGCAACAGGAAATCTTCTCCGCATTACTGCCCATCTCCCAGGCGGACGTGGAAGAGCGCTTAACCCAAGCTGAGCCACAAGCCCGCAAGCGAGCGTCAGCCGCCATTGTGAAGAGCTACACCGAAAAGAAACAGTTTGACCGCGCCATGGACGTGGTGCAGCAAATGACCAGTTCGGGTGAATTCCCTTACAACGCCGCCGTTGAGCTTTTGGAAGCCATGCCGGCGGAGATGAGCGGTGAAAAGCAAGCCATGTTCGCCTCCGCCACCGCCAGCTTCCGCGGCCATGAACACAAAGAGATAGTGGGGCTTGAGCGCGACTTCACCACCGTGGTCCAACGTTTTGGCGCGTCCATGCCACCCAAGCTGGCGCTGGAAGCTATTGATGAAATTTTGAGCCAGGCAAAAAAGAACGATCAGGACGTGACCTTCGCTGTGGGCGGCGCGGGCGGCTCGGCCAGTTTCAGTTCCGCCTACGAGTACGAACTGTTTGTCCTGCTGCCCCTGCTACGCACGCTGGATGAAAGCGGCGCCAATCGCTTGTTGGAAGAAAATAACGCTCTGAAGATCACCGCGCAAAAGTATCCCAAGGGTCTGGATTCCGTGAACCCTCCGGAACCCGGTAAGGATCCCCATCCTCCCATGATGATGATTGGCATGGGCGGCGGAGGAGGCGGAGGCAACCAGATGTCGCAAGAAGAAGGCATGCGTCAGGAAATGCAGCGCCGCAATGACCTTATTATGAAGATGGCGGAAACGGACCCGACGCAGGCCATTGCTCAAGCCACCGTATTGCCGCTTACTATCAGCATGTTTGGCGTGTCGCCGCGAGCGTCAGCGTTGCAGGGTATCGCGCGCCTGAACGCGAAAAAACAGCCGGCTGCCGGCCGCCAAGCCGTGGCGGAACTTCGCAAAACCGCTATGCAACTGCCGCTCGACGACCAGGAAAAATTCCTCGCATCTTCAGCCAAGCTTTATCTGGAAATGGACGACAAGGACAAAGCCGAAGACGTGGTCGGCGAAGCTCTGAAAGTTGCTGCCAAGATGCTGGAAAATGACATGAATCCAGACGATCCGAACAAGGCGCTTAAGGCCTGGTGGCCGTCCACGAACGCGTACCGTCAGATGGTGGACATCGAAACCAAGATATCCCATCCGGCCACCGCTAAATTGCTTCAGGAGATCAAGGACCCAGACGTCCGCACCGTGGAATCCATCAACTTTGCCCGTGCTCTCCTGGGACAAACGCCAAAGCTGGTCCGGGTCATGGTGAATCGCAAGGACATGAACATGCACATGATGAATCAAAACGATTAAGCGCCGCGGTTTCCACCGGCCACGAAATTGCCTCTTGCCCTTGCAGGTACATCGTCTGTCCGGTATTTGTATTCAGGGCGATACGGGTGATACCATCGAATTTTCCGGAGGATTTCAATGTCTGACAGAGATAATGGCAACAATTTACTGTGGTTCCTCGCCGGGTTGGGTTTTGGCGCCCTGGTGGGCGTCCTCTATGCTCCCCGTGCTGGACGCGAAACTCGTGACGCGCTTAAGAGCACAGCGCAAGAAGGCACCGAATACCTGAAGACTCGCGGCCGTGAAGCGCGCGAATCCGTGGGACAGTGGGTTGACCGCGGCAAGGAAGTGGTTGGCCAAAGAAAAGACCAGATCAGCGCGGCCATTGATGCCGGGCGGCAGGTCTATCGCGAAGCCACGGAAGGTAATAAGAAGAGCTAGCGTTTGAGTTCGTTCAGCATCTTTCTCGTTGAGCATCTTTCATTGACGCAAAGGAACTTCACTTCCAGTGAATAACACTGTAGCCATTTTCGTGATCGTCGCGGCCGTAGCCATCGTGGTCCAGATGGGAACCCTAATCGCCATGTTCTTGGCGATGAA
>JANXPR010000513.1 GCA_025357215.1 Acidobacteriaceae bacterium
GGCGCGGCCGGCGAAAGGATTGCAAAAACCACCGGAATTCTCCGTGATCGGAAAGACAGGTTGAGAGGGTGAATGCAGACGCAGGCAAGGGGCTTCCTCCATCCTGGGGGCGACATACGGGCATTCCTTGGGATGAGTTGCCCTAAGTCTTTTAGATCTTGGGATGACTAGGGAGGGGTAGGGACATCGCCGGAATCGCCGTGATCGCGCGGAATCGCAACGAGATCGGAAAACGAGGGTTTGCGGTGGTGAACGCAGCCGCAGGCGAGGGCGCCTGCGCTCCACGGCACTAGTTGTTTACCGCCCGTTCGCCACCCTTAGGTTATTCACGCTGCTGAAGGTGAATCCCACGGAGCTGGCCGCTTGCGGCAGCCACCACAGTTTGCGCAGTGTTGGGTGCTGGCTTTGCATGAAGCGACGGGCCAGGTAGTCCGTGCCCAGGGGCGCAACCTGGATTGCGGCGTAAATCGCGCCGGACCCGGCGAAGGGCTTCATCAAGGGATTGAGTTCGTGTCCGTGACCGGAGTTGATGGATTTGCGCGTGGACCAGGCGTCAAGAGCCGCGGTGCTGTGTTGCAGAACAGTTAGGGCCATCCAGGCGTGCTGTTGTCCAAGCGTAATCCTTGGAATCTCAGTGCGCTTAACCGGCGTGTACGGTTTGACCGGAATATAAGCCGGGGCGGCGGCAAGCGCGGCGCCGTTCTCAAGTGCAAGGCCAGGCACCGGTACCGGCGCTGACGGAACTGAGGTGGCCGCATCGGTAGATTTCACTTCCGCGGTTTTGCCTTCTGAAGGCTTTACTTCCGCAGTCTTTACTTCTGCAGGCGTGGCTTCGAATAGTACCGGACGCATGGCCGGAAACTGGGTCAAGGCCGCCAGCGTATTCCGGTCGGGCGATGATTCGGCCAACACCGTAAAGCTGGGCGTAGGGATAGCCGCGCTCTCGCCGCCGGGAAGTCCCGAGTTGGCGGGCCCTGGAGTGGCGAGAAGGATAAGCAAACCTGCAGTGATGGCAATCATGACGTCCTTTGATAGTGCATGCCCGATGCCACGGCACCCTCAGCAGGTAACCATTTTGCAGCGACCGAAAACATGGACTACTGGACATACTATGCAGGAATCAGGACATGTACTCAAGGGCGAAAACTGGCAGACAAAAACCCTAGTAACGCGCCTGCTATATCAATGTAAATATATGAAAATAATTAGTTTAGTTTGGCAATCGAGAGAAAATCAGGAGCCTAAGGTTGGTGAGCCAAAATCCTGCCGATATATAACGTCCGCAGAGTGTGTGCCCGTCTCTCCAAGCCAATCTCCCGCCTCACGCGGTCAAACGATCAACTTAGGTTTTGACCTCAAACTGCAAACATTTGCACCTGTGCGGAAGCCGGGTTCCTTTATTCCTGGCCCCGGCGGAAACACTAGGTCGGGCGAGTCCGGCTGAAAGCTTGTATCTCCTATCAAATCCGCACAAGTTTGCGCCTTCGCGCGCTGCGTAGGACCAAATCTCTTTTGGTAGGCCAATTGCACTATTGGGCAAGGGAGATTGTTGTCTTCCGCATGGCCTAATGAAAAAAGCGAGGGATTACATGTTACAGCGCACGTACAAAGCGGTTTGCCTGGCAATCACGTTGGCGGTGTGCATCAGCGGCTGGGCACAGAACGCAGAAGATAAAAAAGCCGACAAAAACAAAATAGCTGCTTTGAAACCCGCTGGCGCAGCAGGCACGAGTTCTTCGGACAAAGACAAGGGCGCCACGTCGGACGCGGCAGCGATTTCTAGTCAAAGCGCCGCTGGTCAAAGTAAAGATCCCTTGCAGCAATACCGGATCGGCGAACAGGACGTGCTGGTGATTACCGTTTGGCGTGAGTCGGAACTTTCCGCCACAGTCATGGTCCGTCCGGACGGCAAGATCACCCTGCCTCTGGTGAATGACGTAATCGCTTCCGGCCTGACCACGGACGAGCTGAAAATCATGCTGACGGAAAAGCTTCGTCCGTTTGTGAACATTCCCCAGGTTACGGTTTCCGTCCGCGAGATCAACAGCCGCAAAGTTTTTGTGATTGGCCAGGTGGCGCACGAAGGTTCGTACCGCATCAACAGCAACACGTCAGTACTGCAAGTGATTGCTGAGGCCGGCGGCCTGCGTGATTTTACCAATCGTAAAGGGATCTACGTGCTGCGCCAGCAAAACGGTTCGCAGACCAGGTTGAGTTTCAATTACGACAAAGTGATCCGCGGGAAAGACGACAACATTCAACTGCGCCCGGGCGACACCGTGGTTGTGCCGTAAACGGCGAAACAGGAAAGGACTTCCCATGAATCGAGCAAGGACTCAGACGTTCCGCATGTTGCTGGCAGTCTGCCTGTTGGCAGTGATCTTCCCATGGACAAACGCGGCCGCGCAGGATGAAACGCCTTCGCCCACGCCCATCCCCGACGAACAACAGGCACGGCCCGACCTGACGCTACAAAAAGACCAGATTCCGGCGCAGACGCAGGAGCAGCTTCCCGCTGACGACCAGAGTTATGACAAAGCGCCCATCAACCTGGCCACCGGACAACTCTTGAAAGTCACCAGCTCGCCGCTACGCTGGGGACATTTCTCCGTCCTCTCCTTCAACGCGGTAGAGGTTTATGACAGTAACTTTCTGTTCCGCAAGGATAATCCGCTGTCGGCGCAAGCCGGCGCAGTGCAAGGCCTGATCGTCTACGCAATCAAGACCGGACGCATGAACTTTAGCCTGCAATACCGGCCGCAGATTTGGGTATCCAGCGAATCCACGCAGTTTGACTACGCCAGCCACCTGCTGGACATGCACGCGTCGAGGCGGATCTCGCCGCAGTGGTCCGTCAACTTCAGTGACCGTTATCAATGGGCAGCGGACCGCGGCAATCTCGATCAGATTGGTCTCACTTCTGACTACGCCAGCAACAACACCAACCAGAATCCGTTCCTGGTTGGCGGACGCCGGTTAATCTCCAACATTGCGGACTTTTCCGTGGCACACAACTTCACGGCGCACAACTCGCTGGAATTTTCCGCGCGGCACCAATACATTTCGCTTTCCGCGCTACCCATTGGCTCAACAGTTCCCGATCCGGTGGCCACGGAAAACACGCAACAGATTATTGGCGGCCAGTTGGGATGGAGCTATCAATGGAGCCGCAACAACTCGCTCGGCATTCACTACGCATACGATCGTGAATTCTTTCAGGACTTCACCAGCAGCGCGCAGTTTCACAGCGTACTCTTCGGCTTCTCTCGCCGGCTCACGTCAACGCTGGTGCTGCAGGTGAATGGCGGCCCAACTCTCATGGTTCCGGACAAAGCGCCGGGAGCGGTACAAGCCCCGGACATCCGCCAGACTTATCAGGGATCAGCCGCGTTGTTCAAAACTTTCCACCGCGCCGGATTCACGTTGTCTTACTCGCGTAGCAATGATTTCACCGGACAAGTGAGTGACGGCCTGAACGACCGCTTTGGCGCCACCTACTCAGAACGTTTCTTCCGCCGTCTGGATCTGGTAGTGGGTGGAGCGTACGTTCGCCAGAATTATTTGTCCGGCGCGCATCTGCTGGGCAAAACCGGTTGGACGGAAATTGGCTACCGCTTGAGCCCGTCATGGTCGTTTTACACGACCTATAGTTATCTAACGCAAGGCGGCGGTCCAACTCTGTACGGACCCCGGCACCTAGTCACGTCGGGCATTCGCTGGTCGTGGGATGCGGGACGCAACGAGGGGTTCGGCAGATAAGCTCGTTTGAAATAGAGTCGCGAACGGGAAACACTTTCGGTCGCTGCTTAGTGCGAAATTAAATTCCTGGAGGCCGCGTTGCAGCCCAAAGCTTGCAGGCGGCCTTCATCCATTAAATCCAGGACAACGCGATTGTCCGGCACATACACAGCAAAACGCGGAGAAACACACGCGAGATGATAGTCCACGGAAATCTCGTGCAGGATCGAATCGCTGAACAGAGTGAGTCCGCGCCACTGCCGGGGACGGCCGTCACTCAAGCCGACAATTACAAAATCAAATTGGCGCATTTTTATTTCCTCCAACAATGGCTGCGGCGACCAGTGTTTCGCCAGTTCAAGATAGTGGTTTACAGAAGGATCCAGCAGTTCCGGCTGCACGCCGTGCGCCGTGACGTAAGGAAAGTCAGAGAGTACGCGATGTCCGCGCGCCAGTTTTGCCAGTTCGCTGTACATTGTGGTGGAACGAGACATGATGGGTATGTGCCATGCGTTAAGACTGAACAAGCTCGCGACAATCCACAAAGACAATGCCAATGCGCGGCGCGACAAAGCGGCTGCCGCCCAGCTTTCCATCACATGGGACAACGCCAGCGCGGCCAGCACTGCACTGAGAACCCACGCCTCAAGAAACGCATTTACGTTGGCGCCCGGCGCCATCGCCGTATAGAAACCAGCCAGCCACGCAAAGACCATGTACAGAAACAAGAGCCGGCGCAGCGGGTTTTTCCGCGGAATCCATATCGCGCCCAGACATGCAAGCATTCCGAAAACAATCTGCCACGGATAGTGCAAGAGATCGGCCTTGAGCAGCTGCATACCGGCCAATGCGCTCACGGGAGAATAACGCGCCAGCAAAACCTCTTGCAGAAAAGGTTCATGCCGCAAACCCAAATATCCCAGTACTACAATCGCCGTTGCAATGCCGCCGCTGGCAAACAGCGCAGCCTGACGAATACGCCGCGCAGTAAGAAGCCAGACAACCGTCACGAACGGCAACGCGATGAAGGATTGCTTGACCAACGCCGCCACACCACAGAGCACACCTGCAATGAAGAGCGTGCGCCAAGACAATTCTTTGGCGGTAATCAAATAGAACGCGGCGAAAGTAAATACCAACGCCACCAGGTCCGGCCGGACCGTCGCGTTCCAATCAAGAAAATCAATCTGCGCCAACACGATGGCAGCGGCGATCCAGGCAACAGTCGCGGACGCCCCTTGACGGCGCACCCAACGGTACGCAATCACCGGCAACATCAGGAAACAGATCAGCACCAACACTCGTCCGGCGATCATGAGCTGATCAAAGTTTGCGCCTGTCAAGCGCGCCATGGCGGAAAGGCCCATATAGAACAAAGGTCCATACGGCGCCGGCGTATAAGGAGACGCGTCCAGCGAGGGATAGATGCGGCCTGTTTGCCGGCTCCACTCCGCCGTCTGGACCGCGGCGCTCTCTGGGAAAGTATTGTCGCCATGGAAAAACAACGACTGGCCGGCTTTGACAATCTGAAACGCGGCAGCGAGCACGAGCGGCGCCAGCAACACGAGCGTCAACGCCCTGGGTGATGCACTCAGTTGCAACAGTTGTTCTTTGTTCATGGATAAACAGATAAATGGATAACAGGGTTGAGTTTCCGCCGAATTTTGTGTCCGGAGCCAGTTGCTCGCTGGTGACTATAGCACTTTGAGGGCCGCACGGAGCCGCGATGAACCTCTCACTCCAACAATCCGGAAATATCCCGTGATAGCATGTTTGCCGTTCCCCATCGCTGCTCAGTTCATCGCCAAGGACGCCCATTCAAATGAAGAAACTCAGTCTTGTTCTCTTTGTTATCTCATTCTTCTCGATTGCTCCAATACTCGCCGCGCAAAACGCCGTGAACAACGAGCCGCCTAAGAACGGTTCGCCGCAAAACAAAGACACTCAGCCTTCGGCTAACTCCAAGCCGGAACAGGGTGAACGTCATGAATTCGTCATCGCCAATTTTAAGACGGAAAGCGGCGTCACGTTGCCGCAGGCGCGTGTTGTCTATGGAACTTACGGCAAGCTCAACGCGGCGCGGGACAACGCCGTGCTGGTGCCGTCGCACTACATGGCGGATTTTCACGGCTACGAATGGCTCATTGGGCCGGACAAGGCGCTCGATCCTTCCAAGCTGTTCATGGTCGCCACGGAACTCTTCGGCAACGGACATTCATCGTCGCCTAGCAACACGCAGGAACCGTTCCACGGACCGCGCTTCCCCATCACCACAATTCGCGACAACGTGGAAGCCGTCCATCGTCTGCTGACCGAAGAACTCAAGATCACACACCTGCGGGCCGTTGTTGGATTCTCCATGGGCGCGCAACAAGCGTTCCAGTGGGCGGTAAGCTATCCTGCGTTTGCCGATCGCATCGTCGCTACTTGTGGCACGGCCAAAACTTATCCGCATGGATACGTTCGCCTGGAAGGGCAGATTGCCGCTCTCACTGCGGACGCCGCTTTCGCCAATGGCGACTACACTGCTCCGCCGACGAAAGGCCTGGAAGCCTTTGCCACTGTGTGGACGGCGTGGCTGTTCTCACAGGAGTGGTGGCGCAAGGAACTGTGGCGCGAAATTTCTCCGCCCGGAACAACGTTTGAACAGACGCTGCATGAGTTCCGCACCAACTTCATCCCCGGCGCGGACGCCAACAATCTGATTCTGCAAATGCGCACATGGGAGAAGCACGACATCGGAACGACCCCGGGGTTTGACGGCGATGTTAGGAAAGCCCTGAAGTCCATCAAAGCTCCGTTCCTTTATATGCCGGGAGAAACTGATCTGTATTTCCCCGTCGGAGACGCGCGCTATGAAGTGGACTTCATGTCCACCGTCACGCTCGCGCCGATTCCATCTCTTTGGGGACACACCGCCGGCGCGGCCCCGAACGCAGCGGACAGCAAGTTCTTGAATGAGACGATTGGGAAATTCTTAGCGGTGCCGGCGGCAAAACTGTAGGCAATAAACCAAAGCACCACGAAGGCACGGAGAAAGCCTGGACATGGCCACGAGGAAACTGCCCGCCAAAGCGCCGACGTTACCGGACGCCGCGGAACACCTTCACCGTGTGCGGCGAATCTGCTTGTCACTGCCGGAGACTTCAGAAAAAGTTTCCCACGGCGAGCCGACGTTCTTCGTCAAGAAGCGTGTCTTCTGCATGTTTGCCAACAATCACCACCATGATGGTCATATTGCCGTTTGGATTGCCGCCGTGCCGGGGTTGCAAGCAACGCTGATTCGCGAAGAACCGAAAAAATATTTCCGGCCGCCTTACGTAGGCGCGGGGGGATGGATCGGCATCGAACTGGCTAACGCGAGCGACGATGAACTCGGCGGGCATCTCACGGAAGCCTGGCGCATGATTGACGCCAAGCAGAAACCGCGCAGCGCAAAATCAAAACGCGAGATGGCGTGATCTCAGGCTCTGCGACTGTGGCTAATGTGTTAGCGGCGAAGCTGCCGAGATAAAAGTATTCTTTCGCCGCGATCCCACAAACCCGTAAAACACAATGTACAAATAACAAATCACGGGCAGAAAGAACGCGTGCTTGATTCCAATATGATCGGCCACAATTCCCTGGATTTCCGGAACAATCGCGCCGCCCACGATAGCGGCGACGAGCAGGCCGGAACCCTTTCCAACGAGCGGGCCAAGCCCGTCTATAGCCAGAGTGAAAATGTTGGGGAACATGATGGAGTTGAACAGGCCCACCAGAATGATGCTCCACATCGCCAGATGGCCCGCGCCCAGCATGCTGGTGAGCACCAGCGCGGCAGTGGCCATGGCGAAGCCGCCGAGTAGTTTTCCCGGTGAAAGTTTTCGCAGCAAGGCCGAGCCGATGAACCTGCCGATCATGGCCCCGAGCCAATAGAGTGAAACGTATTTGGCGGCAACCTGGACAGACAAGTTTCCGACGTCCGGCTGGCTCAGGTAGTTCACCAAAAAACTGCCGATGGAGACTTCCGCGCCAACATAAACAAAGATGCCCACAACGCCAAGGACCAGGTTGGAGTGCGTCCAAACGGAATCGCCCGCATTG
>JANXPR010000534.1 GCA_025357215.1 Acidobacteriaceae bacterium
CTTGAACTCCAGCGTCATGGCCGCGCCTGAAGGCTGGGCCTGGTTTGGATCGGTGCTCCCCATGCCAGCGCCACCGCCCATGCCTACGCTGATGTGGTCATACCATTTTGATTTCTTTTTAGGACCG
Organism: Acidobacteriaceae bacterium; assembly: GCA_025357215.1. Lineage (GTDB taxonomy): Bacteria > Acidobacteriota > Terriglobia > Terriglobales > Acidobacteriaceae > Angelobacter. Next base: position 128 of record JANXPR010000534.1, read on the forward strand.
CCATTGATCTCCAGATACACCGTCTTCTCATGGAAAACGATGTTGGTAATCTGCACCTTGTCGCCCAGCTTCGCTGCCGCGCCGGTCGTTTGCATCTGCTGGAACAAACGCTGGTCGGCAGGGCGGACTTCGCCTTCAGGATTGATGGTCACGCTCTTGTCGCCCAACGGCAAATATTTGCGGACGTGAACAAATTCGGCTTGCATCAGTTGAATCAGTTGGAGTTTGGTTCCAGGAGAAAGATGGTTGCGCTTCTCCAGGTCCACGGCCCGCAATTGCGGCTTGAACTGCGGTTGGTCCGGAGGCGGTTCAGGGGCCTTAAGGATAATCACGCCCGGCTCGTCCGGCTTGGTTTGCGCGACACGGGGTTCCTGGCCGACAGCCAAACTGCGGACAACCAACACTACGGTAAAAAGAAAAATGGCTCGGCGGAGCATACCTTGGCACCTTCCGGCAGTGATACTTCCATTGTCCGCCCATTTGAGGCGTATTTCAACAGAACTTTGCATTCCCAAAGTCTTTGGACCCTAACCCAGCCAGCCTCACCAGCGACTCGGGGTGTAGGTTAGACTCCGCTCCGTAAGATTAGTTCCCCGCTATTGTCAGCCCTTGCCTTGCCACTTTGGCCGGCAATACTTCCCCGCCTTGCGCGCGGATTGCATCTGCCACTTTTTCGCGACGATCCGGTTCGGTGAAGAAAAGCACACAGCCTCCACCACCGGCGCCGCAGACCTTCGCCGCAAGAGCGCCGTTCTTGGTGGCGGCTTTGATCAGCTTTTCAATCAACGGCGTGGTGATCTTGGGAGCGTTGGTCTTGCGCAGCTTCCATTCTTCGCGCAACAGCTTCGCTACGTTTTTCCAATCGGCGGCGGCCACGGCCGAATGCATGGCCTGCGCGATTTCGCCGATGCGCTCAAAATTGCGGAAGATCTTCTTATCGCCGTTGATGTGCGCTTTGAATACTTCCCAGTTGTTGATGCCCGATTTCCGCGGCGCTCCGGTGTAAGCCAGAACAAACCGGCGGTCGAGCTCGTCGGCATTCACGCGGACGACCTCATGGTGAATTCCGTCCGGCCGCAAATGAATCGCGCTCACGCCGCCATATAACGCTGGATAGTAGTCCTGGCATCCGGTTGGGACTTTAATCAGTTGTGCTTCCACGTTCTGGGCGATCTCGCGAGTTTTCTCTAGCGTTAGCTCGCGTCCGGTGAGCCGGGCCAGCGCTGCTGTGGCGGCGATCATCAGCGCGGACGAACCAGAAATCCCCGCTCCAGCGGGCGATTCGGAATTCGTCTCCAATTCGAATCCGCCTTGCGGTGCGAAAAACCGGACAAGATATGCCGCCAAAGGATGTTGATATTTTTTCGCGGCGTTCAACGCGGCCAGACCGGAAAACTCTTCGTGTCGCCCCGTGTCGAGTGACATCAGGCGAATCTTCTTGCCCGCAATCCGCGTGATACGGCAGCGCGTCATCACGCTTACCGCAACATTTACCGTGACCGCTCCGGGATGAAAAAGGTACAGCGGCCATATGTCCATCGTGCCGCCGGCCAGGTCCATACGGCACGGCGCATGGGCAATGATCTTTGATCCATTGTCTCCCGATTCAGTGCCCGAATTTCCGGCGCCGCTTCGGACAACATTCATTGGCTTGGTTTCTTGAGGCAAGCGTTTATTCCGTGAAGAAGTGGGCCATTTTGCGGAATTTGTCGTAACGGGCTTCCACCAGCTTCTCCGCGGATAGTTTTTTCAGCTCGCACAGGTGACGTTGCAGAACTTCATCCACCATGGCCGCAGCCGCGTCCCAATCTTCATGCGCGCCGCCCGGCGGCTCGGTAATGATTGCATCAATAATTCCCATCTGCATCAGGTCCGGAGGAGTAATGCGCAGGGCCTGCGCGGCAACTTCTTTCTTGGTTGCGTCCCGCCACATGATGGACGCGCAACCCTCCGGCGAGATCACCGAGTACACGGAATTCTCCATCATGAACACGCGATCGGCCACGGCAATGGCCAACGCGCCGCCGCTGCCGCCCTCGCCGATGATCGTCGTAATGATCGGCACTTTCAGCCGGGACATCTCGCGCAGGTTGCGGGCAATGGCCTCGGCCTGTCCGCGCTCTTCTGCACCCAGTCCGGGATACGCGCCTTGCGTGTCAACGAACGTGAATACCGGACGGCCAAACTTCTCGGCCATTTTCATGCAGCGCAGCGCCTTGCGATAACCTTCTGGATTGGCCTGACCAAAGTTGCGATACACGCGCGTCTTGGTGTCACGGCCCTTCTGATGCCCGATGACCATCACTTCTTCGCCATGATAGCGGGCCATGCCGCAGACAATCGCCGGATCGTCACCGTAAACGCGATCGCCGTGGACTTCGCTCCAATCGCTGAAGATGCGCTCCACGTAGTCCAGCGTGAACGGACGCTGCGCATGCCGCGCCATCTCCGTCTTGTGCCACGCGTTCACGTGGTCGCGGATCTGGTCGCGCAGAAAATCAATCTGTTGTTGAAGGTTCTTCAGCTTCAGCCGGGCTTGCTGGTCACCGCCGGCTTTAGACTCAAGCTCGGCAATCTGGCCTTCAATGCTCTCCAACTGGCGCTGCGCTTTTACGGCTGGATCCAAAAAAAGCTCCTGGCAGCTAGCTTCTAGCGACTAGCAACTGCCTTAGACATCGTTCAGGAATTACTTCAATCTTCTCATCAGGGGCGGCACAAGAAGCCAGAAGCTAATCCACCACTCTTACCGCTCCCCGCCCGAACAACTCTTCAACGCGGGCAACAAAGGACCGGTCAGGACATACATTATAGCTGGCAGCTTCCATCACAGCCATGAAGTCACCGCCCCGTTCCAAGTCAAACAACACCTTGGCTTCACCCCGGCGTTCAGCGCAAAGGCTGTGCAGAGCGTCAACTGAACCCGGCGTCGCCGTGTCCAGGGGCACGCGGATGCGTATGGACCGTGGCAACGAGGGCTTGGCTTCTTCCAAAGGCATCATGCTGCCGGGCACGATTTTCGGATTCGATCCTTCTTCCACCCTAATACTGGCCTTGATCAGCATCGGCACTTCCTGCTTCAGAATGTTTTGCAGCCGCTTGTAAGCTTCCGGAAAGACGATGACTTCAATGGTGCCGGTCATGTCTTCCATCACCGCATTGGCGTAAAGATCGCCTTTGCGCGACTTCATGACTTTCACTCCTGTAATCACGCCGGCAGTCGTGATTTCATCGCGACCTGTGCCACTGGTCACTTCAGAAATCTCATGTGCACTGAGCGCGCGGAAGTCTTTCAATTTTTCCGCGTACTTTTCCATCGGATGACCTGTAATAAAAAAGCCCAGAACTTCCTTTTCGCTGGAGAGCCGTTGGTGCTCGTCCCACTCGGGGACGTTCGGCAGTTTATCCGGATTGCCGTTCGGGTTCTGGTCCTGCGCGAAAACGCCAAACAATCCGTGCTGGCCCATCTCCGCGTCGCGTTGCGACTTCTGCGCGCGCTCCATGGCTTTATCCAGGACGGCCATCAGTTGTGCGCGATTGCCGAACGCGTCCATGGCTCCGGCTTTGATCAGCGACTCGATCACCCGGCGGTTCAACAGACGCAGATCAACTTTTTCGCAGAATTCAAAGATTGAAGCAAACTTGCCAACCTCTTTTCGCGCCGCGACAATCGATTCAATCGCGTTGCGGCCTACGTTCTTTACCGCCGCCAGGCCAAAGCGAATCGCGCCTTCATGCGGGGTGAAGTAAGCATCGCTCACGTTGATATCCGGAGGCTCCACAGAAATCTTGATTTCGCGGCACTCGTTGATGTACTTGACCACGTTGTCCGTGTTGCCGGTCTGCGAAGTGAGCAACGCGGCCATGAACTCCACCGGATAGTGCGTCTTCAAATATGCCGTGTGATACGCCAGCAACG
>JANXPR010000546.1 GCA_025357215.1 Acidobacteriaceae bacterium
GAAGGAACTCATCGCCACCGTGCTCAAAGGCGCGGAAATGGAGCGCGCACGCATCGAGCAACTTGCGTCCGCGGAACGCCAACGCCAGATCTCTGAAGCTGAAGGACGCGCCAGCGCCATCCGAGCGCAGGGCGAAGCCGAGGCCGAGATCATCTTCAAGAAGGGTGAGGCGGAAGCCAAGGCCATGAACGTGAAAGCCGCCGCGTACCAGGAGTACAACCAGGCCGCTGTGGTGGACAGGCTCATCAGCCAGTTGCCTGAGATCGTTCGCGCCATGTCCGCCCCGCTCAGCCAAGTGGACAAGATCACCATCGTCTCCACCGGCAACGGAGCCAACGCCGGTATGAGCAAGATCACCGGCGACATGACGGAGATCGCGGCCCAGGTGCCGGCCTTGTTTGAAGCGCTCAGCGGCATGCAGATTAAAGACCTGCTGTCCAAGGTAAAGCTGATTGGTGATAAATCGCCCAAGCCGGATGATGGCGGCGCGCCAGCCGCTCCGCCCAAGCCAGCTGGTAAGTAACTTATACCGCGTTCGGCGGAAAGATAAACCTTTCCGCCGGACGTGCAAACGCAGCCGGAAAGTTCAACCTTGCGGGATGTGACGCGCGTTGCGCGCAAGTCAACTCAAGTGCCACGAAACGTAACAACGAACCGAGTAGCAAATGGAGCCGTTATGAACAAGGTCTCATTTCCGGGAATGGTGCTGGGGCTGATCATGGGAGCGCTGGTAGCGCTGGTCTCCGGCGGTTGGATTTTCTGGCTGGCTTTGGGAGTCGGCATTGGCGTTGTAGTCGGAGTTGTCGCTACGCGCCGCGAGCTTGCGTTACAAGCCGGGCGGCATGGCCAGACATTTTCACACTGATTGATTGATCTTTGATCGACGATCAACGACCAACGATCAACGATTGCCGGCTGAACAAATTGCCGAGTGAACGAATTGACGATTTAACAAATTGCCGAGTGAACGAATTGACGATGCACGGATCACTGACCTTCTCGGGAAAGATCTTCTTATGAACGATTTGTTTATGAACAACATGCTGATCCACGACGAAAGACAGCCCGCTGCCCGCAGAGCAGCGGCCAACGGGGCCCGCAAAAAAGAAACAGTTGTGAACCGGTTCAATGTGAAGGGTATGAGCGAAAAAATTTCCATTGCTGTGATCTGGTCGTTGGCCACCGCGGTACTTACCCGCCTGGGCAGTTCCTGGAATTTACTGCCCAACCGCGTGGCCACCACGTTTGGAATGGGGTCAGAAGCCGCCGGTTGGGACAGCCGCGAAGCTCTGCTGCTCAGCGTTGTGCTGCTGGTGGTGGGGCAGGCCGTCCTGGCTACATTTCTTATCATGCGCTTGGCCAAGGCAGTGCGTTTTCTGCCGCTGGTCCAGGCCAACGTCAGTCTCGTGCTGGTTTGCGGATTCTGGCAGGTCATCAATTACAACCTGAACCATCTTCCGGTCCAAAGCGGATGGCTGGTGGCGCCAGTGGCGCTGTTGCTGGTCACCGTGGCGGTAATGCTGGGGAGCCTGGGTACACCCGCCCCAGTGCAAGTTACGTCACGGGCGAAGAATCAAAATTTCTAACTGGAGCCTTGCGGTTTCAGAAGTATGTATTTGGAGGGAGTCATGGCATTACTAGAGCGTGTTGCAACTTTAATCCGGGCCAACTTGAACGATCTGATCGATAAGGCCGAAAATCCTGAAAAGATGATCAAACAGATCATTCTGGACATGGAAAACCAACTACTTCAGGTAAAGACGCAGGTGGCTATCGCCCTTGCCGACCAGCATCTGCTCGAGAAAAAGCGGAAAGAAAATGAAGAGAAGATCACTGACTGGACGCGCAAAGCCGAGCTCGCGCTGGACAAGCAGCAAGAAGACCTGGCGCGCGGAGCCATTGAACGGTCATTGCAGTACAAGCAGATGACTGACAGCTTTGCCCAGCAGGTAGCCGACCAGAAAATGCAGGTGGATACACTCAAGACCGCGCTTAGCAAGCTACAGGCAAAGCTGGAAGAAGCGCGCTCCAAGAGCGATATTCTAATTGCCGAGCACCGTCGCGCCCGTACGCTGGACAAGGCCGCTGACGCGCGTTCGCAGGTCGGAGCGCAGGCCCACGGCGCCGCCTTTGATCGCATGAAGAACAAGGTCCTGCGCGAGTCCGCTATCGGCCAGGCCAAGACGGAAATGCTGGACGAAGCCGCCAGCGTGGAAGACCGTTTCGCCAAGCTGGAAAAAGAGGACGAAGTCAGCCGCATCCTGAACGAACTGAAAGCTAAGCGGGCGTAGGGCTCGCGGTTAAGCTTGCAGTCTGGTCCGAAATTCTTGGCGCTCCTTGATGCCATCGAGACCTATAGGTCTGTCATCCTGAGCGAAGTGACGCTGCATGGCGTCGCGTAGTCGAAGGATCCCGGGAACGTATCCTGAACCATGCAGCAACAGGAGTTCTCTCGATGCACCAGACGCGAAACGGGACGATCACGCGGTCTCGGTGAAACTCCCTGTGAAGGTCGGCATTAGTGGGATGCCAGGTCCTTCGGCTTCGCTCAGGATCTCGGCAGCAGGCTCGAATGCCCGCTTGCGCCTCGACTTCGACTTGCGCTTGCGTCGCGTAGCTCGCACGGCGCTCAGCATGACAGATCAAGACTTGTTTTCGTCTGGTAAAGCTCACCGGCCGTTTTACCGGCTAAGTCACTGCTTGCGCGGAACCGCGTCGCATTGCTATGCTCCGAGGAAGAAACTATAGCCCAATGTCCAAACGACTAGCTCATCTCCTGGCGCTTCTACTTTGCGTATCTACATGGGCCGGCGCTCAAGGCCCTTCCCGGCAAGAGCGGAAGCTCTTTGACCTGGTCAATAAAGAGCGCGAAAAAGCTGGAATGCAAAGGCTGGAATGGGACGCGCATCTGGCCGAGGCCGCGCAGGCGCACTCCGAGTTGATGGTGGAGCATAACGATCTTTCCCACCAGTTCAGCAAAGAACCTCCTCTCTTGCGCCGGGCCGGAGCCACGGGAGCACGATTTACTTCCGTAGCTGAAAATGTGGCCGTGGCGGGTTCCGTGGGTGATATTCATGAGAGCCTGATGCAGTCCGAGCCGCACCGCGAAAACATTCTCAACGCGGACTACAACGCCATTGGCATCTCCATTATTCAGGACCACGGCAGATTGTGGGTTACGCAGGATTTTGCCCGCAACCTCACGTTCACCACGGAAGAAAAGTTCCGTGACGACGTGGTGGCCGCCGTTAACCGTTGGCGGAACGCGCATGGATTGGGCAACATCACCGCCTTGCCGGACGACCGCTTACGAACCGAAGCGTGCGCCAAAAATCCCGATCCTGGAAAACTCGTCGATAAGCTTCCGGGCGCGGAAGTCACCATTTTCACCGCGACCGACGCCCGCAAATTACCGGATACGGTGAAAGACGCGGCCCTCAACAAAGCCTATCGCCGGATGAACGTGGGCGTGTGCTTCCCGCCAAGCGACCTTTCGGGATTTTCCAAGTATTGGGTGGTCGCGGCTTTTTATCCAGCCAAAAATTAAGCTGGATTGAAAATCACGCCGGGAACTTTTCCGCATCCAAAAGAGTCTGTATTAACGGTACGTGGGCAAATAACGGCAAATCTCGGGACGAAAAGCAGGTTCCAGAGGGCCAGGGCGTCCGTCTATCATATTCGTGATGCGCGTCTTCCATTTGTGTTGTATCCGGTTTTTGTGTTGTCTCCAAGTAGCGCTGGCGCTCGGGTTGGCCGCACCGTCTAGCAATGCCCAGGCGAATGTGGCTCCGCTGCATTCCAGTCCGAACGAGAGCGAGCAAAAGATTTTTGACCTGCTGAATGGCGAGCGGCAAAAAGCCGGACTCAGCAAGCTCGAATGGGACGAGCAGACAGCCGTGGCGGCCCGAAAACACTCCATCCTCATGGCCGCCAGCGCGGATATTTCCCATCAACTGCCGGGCGAGGCCGTGGTCGCCGATCGTATTGCCAACGGAGGCGCTCGCTTTACCGTTTGCGCGGAAAACGTGGCCCTGGCCGATTCCACGGAAGAAATCCACATGGCGCTGATGCATTCTCCGGGTCATCGCGCCAACATCATGAGTCCGCGGTATAACGCCGTGGGCATCGGCGTGGTTATGCGCAAAGGCAGGCTGTACGTTACGCAGGATTTTGCTTTCGTCACGCCGGCTTATTCTGAAGCGCAATTTAACCAGGCTTTTGTTGACGCCTTTAACCGCGCGCGCAAGGCCAAAGGCCACCGCTCGCTCGATGCCCGGCAGGATAACCGCATGCACGCGGCCGCCTGCACCTCGGATGGAAACATCCAAAGCGTTCTGGCTAGTCTTTCCGGCAACGTGCGCGTGGCATTATTTACGCTCTCTGAGCCACAAAAGCTGCCTTCGCAATTAATGGACTATGTGGAGTCTTCGCGACTGGAGCGGATGAACGTCGGCGTATGCTTCCGTCCGGACCAGCAGCACGGTGCCGCGAATTTCTGGGTGGCCGTGGCGTTTTACGAGTAACCCGTCGCTTCCGAAACACTCTTTTAGCGCGTACGGATTCGTGGGGCTACACGGGGTGGAGCAGGCATTCATGCCTGCGTAAAGGTTTTGAGACGTTTTCGGCTTTAGCCGCTGCGGTAAGGCGAAGTTATTGGTTTTGCTACTCCGCAATTTCTTCTTCCTGCAACGCCGTCAACACTTCGTCTTCCACATTCCAGTTCTTGAGGATTTTAATCGCGATGCCCGGACTGAATCCGGCGCGCATAAGAGCCCGGAAGATACGGGCGGTTTGTTTTTGGTCTTCCGGTTTCTTGAGCCGTTTGCGGCGAAGGAAGGCCCGCGCCAGTTCTTCCTCATTAACGGCGGAATATGCTTCATCGATGGCCTTTTCGATCACGTCCCCGTGGACGCCCTTGACTTTAAGATCAGTCATCACCCTGCGCAGGCCGAACTTCTCGTTGTCACGACGGTAGGCCGTGTACGACGCGGCATAGCTCGTGTCATTCAAATATTTCTGGTCTTTGAGTCGCAGAATCACCTTATCGACGATTGCTTCTTCCGGACAGCGCGTGCGCATCAGCCGCTTCAGTTCCGCCA
>JANXPR010000562.1 GCA_025357215.1 Acidobacteriaceae bacterium
AACAACATTTCCATCGACGGCGACACGTCGACCAATGACACGGTGCTACTGCTCGCCAGCGGTAAAAGCGGCGTGACAGTGAAACAGCTGGGCGGCGAGTTCGATAAAGCTTTGCAGAAAGTTTGCCGGTCATTGGCGGCGCAGATCGTCGCGGACGGCGAAGGCGTGAAGCACGTAGTGCGATTGAAGATCGAACAAGCACGGACGGTTGACCAAGCCAGGCAGATCGCAAGGACGATTGCAACGTCACCGCTGGTGAAGACTGCGTGGGCGGGAGCCGATCCGAGCTGGGGACGGATTCTGGCGGCGATTGGACGCTCCGGCGTAACGATTGAACAAGACCGCATCAGCATCTATCTGGGCGACCAACAAATCTGCCGCAAAGGCGGAGCGTGTCCGTTTGATGCGGCGCGCGCGCATGAATATATGTCCGAGCCGGCGTATGAGATTCGGATCATTCTGGGCGCGGGCGAGGCGAACCTGGATTTTCTATCGTGCGACCTGACGGCTGAGTATGTACATATTAACGCTGACTATACGACGTAAGTTTTAGCAATTGGCAAATAGCAATTGGCAATTAGCCGCGCTATGTGACTACGCATGCCATCCCAACCTCATCTTGATTGGTTTGTGATCTGAGACCTCCGAACCTTCTTTCCGCTGTCCCACAAACCGAGAAAGTGTGTTCTGAGGTTCTCAGGTTGACATTCTACCCAGACTGGGTGCATACTCGGGTCGAATGGCAACCCGAGACGAAAATAACCGCATCGCCCTATTACAAGGAACGCTCGATCTGCTGATCCTGCGCACGCTGTTATTTGGTCCGCAGCATGGTCAAGGGATCTCACGCGCGATTCAGGCGCAGTCCGACGACGAACTGCTTGTCGACCACGGATCGCTTTATCCGGCGCTGCAACGGCTGGAAGCGCAAGGCTGGATCAGCGCGGCGTGGGGCGTGAGCGAGAACAACCGCAAAGCGCGTTTCTATCAACTGACCAAATCAGGAAAACAACAACTGACCAGGGAAACCAACCAGTGGAAGCGACTGGCGGCGGCAATTGGCCGCGTGCTGGAGCCGCAGAAATCGGAAGGGTGAAGTAATGTTCTGGCGCCGCAGGAAAAACGAAGACTTTAGCGAAGAGATTCAGGCGCACATCGCGCTGGAAGCGGAACGGTTACGCGCGGAAGGATTCAGCGCGGCAGAAGCGGACGCAGCGGCCCGCAAGCGGTTTGGCAATGTGCTTTCGGCGGAAGAACAGTTTTACGAGACGAATCGCTGGCTATGGTTGGAGCACCTGCGGCGCGACATGGGATACGGCTTGCGGGTGCTGCTGCGGAACCCGGGGTTCACGTTTGTGGCGATGCTGTCACTGGCGCTGGGGATCGGCGTAAACGCTTTGATGTTCAGCGTGGTGAACGCGCTGGTGTTGCGTCCGCTCCCGGTGGAGAAACCGGGCGAACTGGTTTTTCTGGAGAACAACCACTTTGGCATTGGGCAGTCATTTCCAAATTACCGCGATTTTCGCGATCAGAACCAGGTGTTCTCAGGCTTGATGGCGTACCGGGTTGTGCAGATTGAACTCGACTCGCGAGTAGGCACGGCGCGCACGTGGGGCTACCTGGCAACAGGAAATTATTTTGATGTGCTGGGAATTCAGCCCGCACTGGGAAGATTTTTTCACAAGGAAGACGAACGGGGCGAAGGCGGTAGTCCGTATGCCGTGTTGAGCTATGGAAGCTGGCAAGCCCGTTACGGTGGCGATCGCGACATTGTGGGCAAGACGATCCGCATCAACCGGCATCCTTATACGGTACTGGGCGTGGCGCCGCGCAACTTCCATGGCACGGAAGTCTTTTACTGGCCGGAAGTCTGGGCGCCGATGATGATGGAAGCGCAGATTGAGCCGGGCAATCCGTGGCTGGAGAATCGAGGCACGTTCAATGCCTGGGTGATTGGCAGGCTGAAGCCGGGCGTTTCGCCGAGCGCAGCCACCGCCAATCTGAACACGATTGCCGCGGAGCTTTCCAGGCGTTATCCGGACTTTGATGAAGGCTTGCAAATGCATCTGACGCGTCCGGGGCTGATGGGCGACGTGATTGGCGGCCCGATGCGCGCAGTTTCTTTCGCGCTCATGCTCATGGCGGGGCTGGTACTGCTCACGGCCTGCGCCAATCTGGCCAGCATGGTGACGGCACGTGGAGCGGACCGCGAACGCGAAATCGCCATACGGCTTTCCATTGGCGCAACGCGGTGGCGCGTGATGCGGCAGATACTCACCGAAACGGTGGTCCTGGCGGGGCTTGGTGGGGCCGCGGGATATGGGCTGGCGCAAGTACTTTCCAAGCTGCTGAGCGCATGGCATGCGCCCATGGATTTCCCGATCCAGTTTGACGTGACGCCGGACTGGCGGGTGTTCTTGTTTGCATTTGCGGTCTCACTGGTGGCGGGAATCGTGTTTGGCCTGGCTCCGGCGCGGCATGCGGCCAAGACGGACATGAATGCCGTGATCAAAGGCGAACAACTGGGCTGGCGCGGACGGCGCATCGCGCTGCGCGACGTGCTAGTGGTACTGCAAGTTGCGGTTTGCTTCACGTTGGTTGCCTCAAGCCAGTTGGCGCTGCGCGGCCTGCAACGGTCTACGGACATACACCTGGGATTCCAGCCGCAAGGAGTTTCGGTGGTGCAGTTTGATCTGGGGCTGGCGGGATACACAGAAGAACGCGGACGCAGCTTTCAAAAGCAAGCGCTGGAAGCCGTGCAGCATATGCCGGGAGTGACTTCGGCCGCGTATTCCAATTCCGTTCCGCTCAGTATTGACGAGAACCAGAATTCTGTCTATCCGGAAGACCAGCCGAATTTGAAAGCGTCGGAAGTGATTGCAGCGGCGACGTATGAAGTGTCGCCGAATTTCTTTACCACGCTGGGTACGCGGATGTTGGCCGGGCGCGACTTTAGCTGGCATGATGACCGCAAGAGTCCCGATGTGGCGGTGGTGAACGTGGCGTTCGCCAAGCAGATCCTGCACACGGACAATCCGCTGGGCAAGCGGTTTCACCGCGGTCCGGGCGGACCGCTGATGGAAGTGGTGGGCGTGGTGGAAGACGGCAAGTACGAAACGCCGATCGAGGCGCCGCGACCGGCTGAGTTTGTGGCCATGGAGCAGCACTACAACACCACGAACACTCTGCTTGTGCGGTCAAGTTTGCCGCAAAACGAAGTGGTGGCCAACATGCGCGTGGCCATGGCTAAGCTGGATCCTGACCTGCCGCTGTTTGGCGTAGGCGGGCTGGACCAGGTGCTGGGGCTGGCGTTTATGCCCGGACGCGCGGCAGCGATTGCGTTGAGTACGTTCGGCATTCTGGCAATTCTTCTGGCCGTGACGGGAATCCACGGCCTGGTTTCGTATGCCGTGGCGCGGCGGATACGCGAGATTGGAATCCGCGTGGCCGTGGGAGCGACGCCCGCGCAAGTGCTGCGGGTTGTGCTGGGACGCACGGCGTGGCTGATGACTGTCGGCTGCGCTGCGGGCCTGGTGCTAACGCTGGCGCTAGGCAAGATACTGTCCACGCTGGTCTACGGCGCGTCACCGCGTGATCCACTGGCTCTATTGGGAGTGCTAACAGTGATTATCCTGCTCGGACTGTTTTCATCGTGGGCACCGGCGCGGCGTGCGATCCGCGTGGACCCGGTAATGGCGCTGAGGCATGAGTAAGAGCAGCAGCTAGCTGCTGGCTACTAGTAAGCGGCTTTTGGTAGTTGGTAGTTGGCAAACGCACTCACTTTAATCGGGAGCGATTTGCGCGCAGGGGCATTGCGGCGCAACCTATCTTCGCTCAACCTTTATACTCTCGATCAGGTCGCGAGCAGCGGCGAGCCATTCAGGGAAAGCGAATTGAAAGCCGGCGTCAAGCAGACGCGTGGGGACAACGCGGCGGCTTTTTAGAATTAATTCAGTCTCTGTGCGCATGACAAATGCGCCGGCTTCCAACATCCATTTGGTTGCAGGCAAGCCGATGGGAACTCCAGCGGCGCGGCGGAATGCCCGCATGAATTCTCCGTTCGGCAAAGGATGCGGCGAGCAGAGATTGATGCAGCCATCGAGATCCTGACTGGCGACGATGAATTCGATGGCATTTACGAAATCTAAATCGTGAATCCAGGAGATGTACTGCTTCCCTGAAGCAGCGCGGCCACCCAGGCCAAGTCGAACCAATTTGCGCAGAGTGTCAAAGATCCCACCGCGGTCTGGACTCATGACCATGGCGCTGCGCAGGGCGGTCTTTCGGGTGTGGGGCGTGTCGGCCGCGAAGAACTCGCTTTCCCAGTTCTTGGCAACGTCAATGCTGAAACGCCAAGTATCGGGCGCGTTGGCTTCATTGCCGCCGATTTCGCCGGTGAGTTCGTCCATAGCGCGGGCGTTAACAGCTTCACCCATTGCGTGGCGATAAATGGTTGCGGTGCTGGAGTTCATCCAAAGCGCAGGCGGACGGACGACTGCGGCGATGGCCTGGCCAATGACTCGTGTGGAGTCGACACGCGAATCGAGAATGGCGCGACGGTTGGCTGCGTTGTAGCGGCAGTTCACGCTGCGTCCGGCAAGATTGATGATGAGGTCGGCGCCGTCGATGGCAGCCGTCCAGTCTCCGAGAGTGCGGCCGTCCCACGGGAGAACCTGCCAAGGGGCAGTGTGCGGTTGGCGCGAAAGGACGGTAACGATGTCGCCACGGGCGTGAAAGTGACGGGCGAGAAGCTGGCCAACCTGGCCAGTGCCACCGGCGAGGACGATGCGTCGAGATGAGCGGGATGGGCTATTGGCCATGGTTTTATTTGAACATGTTCAATTATATGTTGTGTTTCGTGAACTCGTCAAGGGGGCGCGAAGTTACTCGACATTCCGACAATCAAAGGCGCACAGGCAAGAGTGCCTGTGCCACACAATCCTCGTAGCCAACACGCCACGCAGGCGAGGGCACCTGTGCTCCACAAACCAAAAACGCGCAGTCGGTCATCCGAATGCCGCTATGCCGTGCTTTGCCGCTTTACGGTTCTCGCTGGGAATCGGTATGTTAAATACAGATGCCCCAGTCACTCGCAGATTACGCGCAACTTCATTACTCGCTGAAGAACGATACAGCCTTTGTCTACAAGCGGGGCTATCGTACCCTGCGCTGGACCTACCGCCAGGTGGGCGAACTGGCATTCCGCATGGGACGCGAACTGGAAGCCCGCGGAGTGAACAAGGGCGACCGCGTGATGTTGTGGGGTGACAACTGCGCGGAATGGGTAGCGGCGTTTTTTGGTTGCATGCTGCGCGGCGCG
>JANXPR010000571.1 GCA_025357215.1 Acidobacteriaceae bacterium
GGTCGGTAAAGTCGTTGGCGCCTCCGCCCGTGCCCAGCACCACGCCGATCTCGCGTTTTTCGTCGAGCGTAAGCTTTTCGTGATCAATCCCCGCGTCCTTCAGCGCCTCAGTAGACGCGGCGATGGCCAGCGGCACCGCGCGTGAGACATGCTTGAGTTCGCGGAAGTCCACCCATTCTTCTTCGTTAAATCCGGTGACCTCGCCGGCAATTTGCACGCCCAGGTCTGATGCGTCAAAGCGTGTGATTTTCTTTACGCCGCTCGTTCCGGCAAGAATCGCCTGTGAAAATGCCTGATTCCCGATTCCATTAGGGCTAACCACACCCATCCCTGTGATGACCACCCGTTTGAGCATAGGCATAGATTCTATAATTGATGCTGAAATTACGCTCGACGGCTACAGGGGTAATTTTCAAGGTCGGAACATGATTGCTTTCGCTAGATCATTGAGATGTCCATGGGACGCCATTGTGTGGTGGGAGATGTGGCGTATCCCTTTTAATCTGTCGTTGCTTGTAGCTGGCTTAACGACCATTGTCGTCATTGAATTCATTGGTGGACGGATGGTCAAACCAGGGGAAGACTTCGTGGAACCCCTGGGGATGATCCTCGGTGTCATCATCTACGCCGTGGGAGCAAACGTCTGCTATTCCATGGGTTGGGTTACCGAACTGGTATGGAGCCAAGGAGACACGAGCCGTACGGAGCCGCTACGCCCCAAAGTATTCCGCCGAGGGCTGATATTCTCGGTCGTTCTGACTTTGCTGCCCATTCCCATCGTCGTCTTTGTGTGGGCGTTGTCCGGTTTCAAATGACGGAATGAAGTCGGTAAACGATTTTCTTATGCCACTGGGTATTTATATCTCGGTCCCGTTCTGCCGCTCCAAATGCACGTACTGTAATTTTGCGTCGGGAGTGTTCTCCGCGGCACAGATGGGCAGTTACGTTGACCGTCTTAGCGCGGACATGAAAGCCGTTCGCGCCTTCGCCGCGGAGCAAGGCGCGGAGATTCCTGAACCAGTCGATACCATTTATCTGGGCGGCGGTACGCCGAGCCTGCTTCCCGCCGAAGAATTGAAGCGGCTGCTGTTCAATCTGCGCCAGGAATTCAAGGTCCTGCCTAAAGTAGAGATCACCGTGGAATGCGCGCCGGGCACGATCACGGACGCGATCATCCAGACATTGACGACGCGCGGCGTGAACCGCGTAAGTTTGGGCGTGCAGTCGTTCGTTGATAAGGAAGCCGCGTCCGTAGCCCGCCTGCATACCCGCGAAATCACTCTCAAGGACATCGAGCGGTTGCGCAAAGCAGGCATCAGCAACATCAATGTTGACCTGATCGCCGGCTTGCCGCACCAAACGCGCGAAAGCTGGGAGTACTCGGTGGACCAGGCCATTGCCTCTGGCGTCCCTCACGTGAGCGTGTACATGCTGGAAGTGGACGAGGATTCGCGCCTGGGCAGGGAACTGCTGGCCGGCGGGGTGAAGTATCATGCGCACGACGTTCCCGACGGCGACCTCACCGCCGAGTTTTACGAAACTGCCTGCCGCAAACTCGATGCCGCCGGCATCCGGCAATATGAAATATCCAACTTCGCGCGCGAAGGCTTCGAATCGCGCCACAACGCAAAATACTGGACCCGCCAACCGTATCTCGGTTTCGGCGTGGACGCGCACTCCATGCTTCCGGCTTCTGAGAAACTGCGCGGTGGAGGAATTGATTGTGTGCGGTTGGCGACCACCGACGCCTACGATGGCTTTCTGGCGGCGCCGGAACTGGCGGCTTCGCCCGTCGCCACGGATCAAGCCCTGGAAGAAAGTTTTTTTCTCGGACTGCGCTTGAATCGCGGCGTGAGCTTGCAACAGTTCGAAGAATCGTTCGGAACAAGAGTAAGCGCGTACTCGCCCATCATCGCCGAGCTTGTCTCGGATGGCCTGCTGGTCCGCGACAGCGATAATCTTCAGTTGACGCCGCGCGGCCGCTTGCTCTCCAATGAAGTCTTTGAAAAGTTCATACTGACCCAGGAACCGGAGCAGCCCGCGGTGCCTGAATGAAGAGAGCCTAAAGAAAATGGAAACAAAGCTGGCGCAACCTAAAACCGCAACAACCCACGCACCTAAGACCAAACCCGCACTCGACTTTCGCAGTGACACCGTGACCCGTCCGACGCCGGAAATGCGGCGCGCCATGGCGGAAGCTGAAGTCGGCGACGACGTTTACGGCGAAGACCCAACCGTCAACCGTCTGGAAGAGCGTGCTGCACAGATCTTTCATCGCGAAGCTGCCATCTTTGTTCCTACCGGTACCATGGGCAACGCCATCGCCATCAATATCCACACGCATCATGGCCAGGAAATCATCTGCGAAGAGCGCGGTCACATCTTTAATTATGAGATGGCCATGGCCGCGGTGTTTTCCGGATGTCTGATCCGGCCCATCCCCAGTGAAGATGGCTGGCTTACTTGGGCCGACATCAAGAAACGC
>JANXPR010000540.1 GCA_025357215.1 Acidobacteriaceae bacterium
CTCAAGCTTACTCGGTCCCGACTGGAGCCGTCGTTGTTATGAAATCAACCCTGAGCGCGAAGGCGGAGGAATCTGCTTTTCCCGAGCACCCATACGAGGTGGGGGCGGCGGCAACCTTTCATTCATAGGACGGAAATAAAAAAGGGCCGCGAACTTGCGCGGCCCACAGTATCACCAACCAACGTAGTGGAGCTTTACTTGTTTTCTTTCTCCACAATCCCAATGCACTCTTCCAGAACGTCCATGGCAATGTCTGCCTGTTCCTGCGTAAGAACGAGCGGAGGAGCAATGCGGATGGTGTTCTCTCCGGCGCCCAGGAACAGCAGGCCGCGTTCAAACGCCAGGTCAACAATGCGGTCACGCTCATCGTGAGCCGTGGCGCGCGTGGCTTTGTCTTTCACAATTTCCACGCCCAGCATGAGACCGCGCCCGCGGACGTCGCCCACCATGGGATGTTTCTGCACCCACGGAGTAATGCGCCGCAGAATGTGGTTGCCCACGGCTTCAGCGTTGGCGATGCCTTCGCGCTCCAGCACGTTCAGGGTCGCTAACGCCGCTTCAATGCAGATGGGATTGCCGCCGAAAGTTGAGGCGTGCGATCCCGGGACCCAGTCCATGATTTCCGCGCGGGACATGGTCACGCCCAGCGGCATGCCGCTGGCAATGCCCTTGGCCATTGTGATGATGTCCGGTTCAACGCCCGTGTGTTCAATCGCCCACATCTTGCCGCTGCGTCCGGCGCCGCACTGGACTTCATCAGCCACCAGCAGAATGCCGTGCTTGTCGCAAATGCGCCGCAGTTCCTGCATGTACTCTTTCGGAACAGGAACGTATCCACCTTCACCCTGAATCGGTTCAATGAAAATCGCCGCGCACTCTTCGGGAGGCATAATCGTCTTGAACACGCGGTCTTCAATAAAGCTTACGCACTCTTTAAGGAACTGCGCTTCGGTCTGGCCTTCCGGACGGCGATACACGTACGGGAACGGAGCGTGCACAACACCCGGTACCACCGGGAAGAACCGGCGCTTCTGCTGAGCTTTTGAAGCCGTAAGCGAAAGCGCGCCCATGGTGCGTCCGTGGAACGCGCCGTAGAACGCGATGATGCCTTGGCGCTTGGTGTGGTAACGCGCCAGCTTCATCGCTGCTTCAATGGCTTCTGTGCCGGAGTTGCCGTAATACACGCGCACCGGTCCGGACATGGGCGCGGTCTTGGCCAGCCGCTCGGCCAAAGTGACCATGTTTTCGTAATAGAAGTCCGTGCCGGACATGTGGATCAGTTCGCCAGCTTGCTTCTGGATGGCCGCCACCACTTCTGGATGGCAATGTCCCGTGGAGCAAACAGCAATGCCGGACGAGAAGTCCAGGAACTCGTTGCCGTCAACGTCTTCAATAATGGAACCGCGGCCACTCTTGGCCACCAGCGGGTACGACCGCGTGTATGAAGGAGAAATATACTGCGCGTCACCCTTCAGGATTTTCTGGGCGTTCGGTCCGGGTAGCTTCGTGCGGATTTTTGGTCCGTTAGCGGACAAAGTCTGGGTTGGCATGGGTCATCCTCTTTTTCTTGAAATCAGTTTGCGAGTTGATGCGCCCGGCCTTGAGCGCACAAACGCAGCAAAGCCGAAAAACGTGCAAGAGGGGACGTGTGGGAGAATTAGTCGCCGGCGAAAAGATTGGCGCGCGCGTGCGAGGGCAGCACCGCAAGGTAGCGGCGCGGGCAGACAAGGAAGTCCACCCAGCAGGCCAGAGACCGCTCCGGCGAGCTTTGTGAAAACCAGGTTGTGCGCGCTTTCTTCATAATCGTCTACTATTATACCGCGAAAATGGTCCGCCTTTGGCCATTACTATGGTGCCGTTGGATACTCAATTGGCGCCTTTCGCTTTTTTAGCGTCGCCAAAGTGGCCCGCGCGCCCAGATGATAATGAAAGATGATTGAGTAAGCTGATAAGTAAGGCCAATAAGTAAGGCCAATAAGTACATCCGTCATGGGAACCACAGACAAACAATTCCGCATGCGCATGATCGTGGCGTTTACGCTGCTCTACGTCTTGTGGGGTTCTACCTATCTGGCCATGCGAGTGGCCGTGCGTGACCTTCCGCCGTATGTGGTTGGTGCTGTGCGCTATCTGATTGCCGGTCCTTTAATGTTGGCTTGGTGTGTTTTTTCCGGACGCAAAATACGCCTCAGCCGGCATGATTTCCTGCGCATTCTGGTCATCGGCGTCTTCCTGCTTTCGCTTGGCAACATGGCTATCGTGTGGGGAGAGAAATACGTTTCCAGTGGATTGACCGCCCTGATTGTGGCCGACGTGCCTATCTGGGTCGTCGCTATTGAAGCCTGGGTCTACCGCGCCGGACGGGTCACCGGCCAGGGTTTTATTGGCCTCGCCATGGGGATGGTCGGGCTGCTCGTACTTCTGTGGCCTCGCCTTACCGCGGGCACCCATCTGGGGCATCTCGAACTCATTGGGATTATCATTCTTACTTTTGGTTCGCTGGCGTGGGCGTTTGGGTCAGTCTTTTCGCACCGTTTCAGCCTGAGCGTGGACGTACTTACTTCC
>JANXPR010000026.1 GCA_025357215.1 Acidobacteriaceae bacterium
CGCTGATCAAGCAGGCAAAACGTGGCTTCTTTCTGCGTGATTTTGCCCGATCTCAAAATTGAGTCGACAGTGACATTAAAGTCACCTGGCCATATTTCAATGTTGCGATGGATCAGTCTTCCCTTGCGATCTCGCTCGATGCCGTGCAAGGCCTTAAGGGCCTTGAGTTTGCGTACACCCTTCTTCGTGATTTCGCAGAGAAAAATGTGGCGCAACCATTTAGGCTCGCTGTCCAAAACGAGTGAGGCAGTCCAAGCATCTAGCTGGTCGAAATTTTGAGGGCCAGCAAAACCGTCTATGTACGCGCCATGATGAGTAATCTGGACAAAGAATTTGAGATATTGCGCAATAAATCGCGCTTTATGCTCGGTCCAGATCGACTGTCCAACGCGCTTATATCGCCTGACCTTGGCGTTGGTCGTAGGCAGATCAGGAAAAAGAGGTTGTGAAGGTAATTCCGGTTCTTTCTTCATCTTGCATCTAGCAATTGCATACCTAGAGTCTTGGCCATTACTTGTCTTCTCGAGCGATTCGGCATCGGCTCTTCCGGCGAAAACGGAAACTCATCGTACGTCTGACCTAGCAAACGGCGACCGGTTTCTTTTTTGCGCACACCACCCCACTGCTTAAAGAAGAATCGCACGCTATGCTGGCGACAGGCCTTCAAGACATTGAGGACCCAGCTCTGCTCCATCGGGCGAGCTGCGGGGCCGCTTTCTCCACCAACAATAGCCCAGTCAATCCCTGACAAATCAAGCTCTCCCAAATCTTCCAGTAGCGGCTCAATAGAAAGGAACTTGACTACGGCAGGTGTTTCCCGAAGGTGAGCTATCCGTGGTTTTCCATACTTGGCATCTTCAACGCTGACGCCCCACCAGATGTGCCGACTGTCCGTTGCGAATCGGAGTGGGCCTTTGAGCATATGTTGGAGACGCTCCGATCGTTTAGTAAGCACTTGGTAAGTATGCCAGTTTGCTTCCATCATTACTTTTGCGACTCGAATAACGAATTCGTCGGGTACACCTGACTGAAAAAGATCGCTCATGGAGTTTACAAAAACCATGCGCGAAGATGACCAGGAAAAAGGATCCAAGAGTTTTTCTGGGACTAAGCGGAGATCGAAACCTTGTTCATAAGGGTGGCCGATTACGCCGCGGAATCTTTCCGCGAACGCCTCTGCATAACAATGTTTACAGCCTGGGCTAACTTTAGTACAACCGCGAACCGGGTTCCAAGTAGTGTCAGTCCATTCGATTTTAGATTTCTCAGCCATTTCCGCCCCTAAACCTACCTCAACATCATAATCTGGAATGTTACTTACACAAAATAACTCGATGGTACCCTGTAAGATCAACTCAGTGAAACTCCGCGACATCATGCCCGTATCCGACGTATCCGCCGCATACTCCATGCGCGTGAATGCACCGCGACAGCGCGTGTGGGACGCGCTGATGAACGCCGACCTCGCTCAACTTCCTATCGCTCGCCGCTTGATGGCCTTGCGGACCTTCGGTCGTCGCAAACCGCCGAAAGCCCATCAGCCGCGCACTCTCGCCGACTTTGGATCGGCCGGGGGCAGAACAGACGCCGGAGGCTTCCGGGAAATCATCCGTGTTCCAGAAGAAGAAATTGTGATTGGCATCGTCGGCAAATTCTGGCGTCCGGACGCGCCGGTGTTCCGTGACTGGACACCAGAAGACTTCGCCACGCTCGCGCCGCAAGGCCAGGCCAAAGCTGCCTGGAACTTTTATCTGGAAGACGCCGGCGACTCGACTATCGTTAGCACGGAAACCCGCGTTCAATGTTTTGGCACAGCACCGCGAATCAAGTTCCGCACCTATTGGACGCTCATCGGCTTCTTCTCCGGCCTGATCCGCAAAGAAATGTTACAGATGGTGAAGAAGAGCGCGGAAGGCGCACCGGTTGGTGGCTAGGTTTGGCTAATTGCCAACTGCTAAGATGTTTTCATGCGAGGACTCAGCTTTGGCGAACTGCTGGACTACTGTGCGGAAGAAACCGCCCACTGGGGCGACTTCTTTAAGAAGAACCCCAAAGCCCTTGATCTCCCCAGCGACATCGCCGGCACGAAAAGCGTCCGCGAAGTAGTGGTCCATATTGTCGCCGTGCAGGTGCGCTACGCTGAGCGGTTGCTGAACCAGCCCATCAGCGAATATGACGTCTTTATGCCCATGAACGCCGAACAGCTTTTTGCCACGGCCCACAAAAGCGCGGAAGACCTGCGCAGTTTTGCCGTCGCCGCCAATGATCCAGACTGGGACGGCATCATGAGCTTCCCCACGCGCACCGGCGGAACGCTCACTGCCAGCCGCCGCAAGATCTTCATTCACGCGTTGTTGCACAGCGTCCGCCACTGGGCGCAGCTTTCAACCTTCCTGCGTCAACAGGGCTTCAAGCAGGACTGGCAACACGACTTCATCTTTTCGAATGTGATCAAGTAGGGCAGGGCGGCGCCGATTTGCCTCGGCGAAGAACACTTTCAAGATCTGTCATCTTGAGCGGAGCGACGCTGCGAAGCATGCGGCGCGAAGTCGAAAGATCCCGAAGATGCTTCCCTCAACATGCCGCTCCAGGGAGTTTTCACGAGACTTCTTTTGTTCAAGGCTTTGAGCAAAGAAGAATCGGTTCCTCGAGAAAACTCCCTGATGCTGTGCCGTTGACTGAGAAATAATCGGGATGCTTCGACTTGCCCTCACGTCGCTTCGCTCGCTCAGACAGCGCTCAGCATGACAGATGTTGGATTGTGTGGTCCAAAAAACAGCCAGAATTGGCGAGAGACCTTACTGGGTCACCGTGCCCTTCACGCGTCCTCTCGTCACCGGTTCCGTGTTGCTGCCATTGAACACGTTGTTCACCACGCGCGTGTTGCTGCTTTCTCCACCATCGTTTTGCAAAACAATTCCATAGATCTTGGGTGACGGCGCGGAAACAATCGTGTTGTGGATGTAAGTGTTGTTCACGCAGCGCGCGGTCTTCTGGTTGCACTGTTGCCATATTCCAATGCCGCGCTGGCCGGGCGCGAACTCAAAGCGGTTGTCTTCAAAGCGATTGTCCGAGGCGGACGTTCCGTCCGCATCGGATATGCCCACCCCAGGGCTCACTTCCACGTGCAACCCGTAGGCGTTTTTGTTTTGCGCGTTGATTCCCGTGATCACATTGTTCGTCCACACGGACGAGAAGCAACGCTCACACGTCGCCCCGTAGCCCAGGCCTTCCATGTCCGCCGTGTTGTTGGTAATGGTCCCCTGCGTCTTGTGGATCTCAATCGGCGCAATTTGGCTGTGGAAGCCGTTGGCGTGAAAAATGTTGTGGTCCACCAAAAGCTTGCGAATCAGCAGCACCGAGTAGCCACCGTGTCCGTCCGCCGCCAGTTTGCAGGTGTTGCCCGATATCTCCACATCCTCCAACGGCACGCTGGCGTTGGCCGGACCAAAATTTCCAACTTCCACGCAGAATCCCCCGGCGGCCGTAATGGTATTGCCGCGAATCTTGATGCGCGCCATTACCGAGCCGGGCGCCACCTCATGAAACGCAATTCCGTGCGTGCCAATCTTGCCGCTGCTATTAATGACTTCGTTGTTTTCGATCAACGCGTCGGTCACGGAATTTTCTCCATAAATCTGTCCCGCCGGATCGCCCCCGGCTACCTCCGTCAGGTAGTTGTCCCGGATAGTCGCGGACTTGGCGCTCCACAACACCACCGAACCCAGCGCGTGGATTGAATTCAGGATCCGGTTGTGCTCAATCAGCACATGCGCGCCGGTCACCAGAATGTTGGAGCCCGGTCCGGAGTTGGAATCAATGATGCACCCGCGGATCACAACGTGGTCGCCCGTGACCTGCACCATGTGAAATTCGGGACTGCCGGCTTCGCGCACCACGCCGGCTCCAGGCGTGCATTCCATGGTGGCATTGTTGCCCAGCATGATCGGCTGGGAAATCTTTTCCAGCTTGGTGAACTTCAGGTTCTCGGCGAAGGCTACAGAGGAAACGATCAGGACGAACAGAAAGGCGATTTGCTTCAGCATTGGACCTCTTCTTGTCTAGTGGATTGGAAGGTTGTGCTCGGAAGAACGAATTCAGTCGATCCTTACCAGAAACATTCCAACCTCGGTGCGGGTTTCGCGCATCAGTTCCTGGGCGCGACGTTTGTTGTCGTCGGCCACCATGATTCGTAGCCAGTCTCCGCCCACCGGACTGGCAAATTGCAGCACTTTGGCGCCGCGGTAGCGCCGCGTAAGTTTTTCTTTCAATTTGCTGGCTTCGTCATGGTCTTGAAAAGCCCCAATCTGTACGCACCAGCGGCCGCCCTCGGCAATTGACGCCGGCGCTTCCAGCACTTCAATGCGCACCAGGGCCGTACCGTGTTGAAAGACGCTCAGCTTGCGCGCCGCCGCGCGCGAAAGATCAAGCACGCGGTCGCCCACAAAAGGGCCGCGATCTGTGATGCGGACGATGACCGATTCCTGGGTCTTCATGTTGGTCACCCGCGCGATCGAATTCAGGGGCAAAGTTTTATGCGCGGCCGTCATCTGCTCGGTGTCAAACACTTCACCGTTTGCGCCCTTGCGTTTTTGGAACCCAGGACCGTACCAACTGGCCCATCCAGTTTCCGTATAAAGCACCTTGGCGTTTTTGGGGACAATAATTTCAGCTTCCGGCCTAGGCGTCGGCGTGGGAGTGCTCGCCGGGATGCTGCCGGAGGATGACGGAGCAGGCGCGGTACGCACCGAAGGTGACGGCTTATCAATCTTGCCACCCGCGGGCGTGGGGGTTGGTCCTGGCGTATTCGCGGGCGCCGGAGCTGGAGGCACATTTCGGGCGTCCGGCTTGCGGTGATTACCGCAACCGGCCAGCAGAAAGATGCTACACGCGGCCGCGCAGACCAGTCCTGCTATTTGGGACGGTTTTGGTCCATGTATTCGGCCAGCTTGTGCAGTTGCTCGGCTGCTGTGCGCAAGGCCTTGCTGGAACCGCCGCGGATAGCCGGCACCACTTCGCTGTTCAGGTACGCGATCATCCTCTCGCTTTCCTGGTCCAGGTTCTTTACGGCGTCGCCCACGGTCTTGCCCACTTTGCGGCCGATCTCTTCGAACCGGTTCGAATCGTCTTGTGTGCTCATAACTTTTTTCTGTCACCATCACCGTTTAGAAAAACAAAGGTCTTTCAAATTATGGATTGCGCTCCCGTTGCGGGTCAATGCGCACAAGTTGCCTGTGAAGGCACACTTGGGTCCCTGCCGTATCTTTCACTTGCACTTGTCTCATATTCAGATGAAGGTTTGAGCGCAGGAGTACGCCATTTATGTAAGAAATCGCCAAGGTGGGGACCGTTTAAGTCCTTTAGAACAAGCGCTTGCTAAACCTATTCCTTAGGGCAGCCGATAAAGGACTTTGGTGGAGTGCGTGCAAAAAAATCGCGCAGGAAACAAAGCTCTGGTGGAAAGCGAAAGACAGCTCACGCTATGGACAGGGGAAGATGGCTTTCCTGCTCAGGAACTGAAGCGGACGCCGAAAAACACTTTGGTTTCTGGCCAGTTGCTCAGCACGCGACGAACCACCGTGGCAACCCGCGTGCTCGAACGGAGTTCAGGGATTTCCCTGGTTTGGAACGTAATCTCCAGACGGGAGTCAACTTCCAGCAAATCGTTGGACGCGAAAAGGATGCCCGATTCGCTGACGTTGATGGTTTCCCCGGCGGACCAGTCCGGCTGGCCAGGGATGCGGAAGCGTAACGGTAGTTTGAGTTCGTGGCGCGTAGCGCGGTCGTTCATAGCTTCGCGGTTACGTGACTTTTCAGCCACGTCGCGGTCTGAGCTTTCCATAAGTTCTCCGTCTAAATCTAGCAGTCTGGAGCCGCCCGGAAGCACTGAAGTTTACTTACGCGGATTCCTCGCTGGGATGCCGGAGATTTTCTTCTGGAGAGGCTCTTTCTGTCAAGGCAAGAGTAAGGGAGTTAGGGTTTTTAATTTGTTCCTAATAAAGGTGTTCCATGCAACCCAAGGTCTTACTTGTATATAGCGATAGTTCATTAGAGTCCACCATGAAGCAGGCACTTGCCTCTTTTGGAGTGCAACTGGTTGCCGTCTCGGAACCCACCAGCGCAAGTAAGCTGATTGACGACGAGACCTTTGACGCTGTTCTGCTCGACGGACCGAACCTCGGCGCGGCAGCTCCCGCTCTGGAAGAACGCGTGCACAATTCCGCGCGCAACCACAACGCCGCCGTCATCATGCTCTCGGATTATCAACCCGGCATTCTGCGCGCCAAATTGGAAAATGATGAAACCACCTTTGTGCTCGACCAGCCGTTCAATGCGCAACAGTTGCAGGGACTGCTGACTGCTGGACACGTCAACCTGCCGCCGGTGCAGCGCAAGTTTACCCGCGTACCCTTCAACGCCCATGTCCTCTGCGATACGGACCATGAGGAGTTCACCGCATTAGCGGAAACCCTGAGTGAAGGTGGCATCGGTTTGCTGGTCAGCGGAGATGTAACCATGGACACCGAATGGGTCATCAGCTTTGTCATTCCAGGCGCCACGGAGATGATCGAAGCCAAAGGGCGCGTCCGGCGCACCAGTGAAACCCAGGTCGGCCTGAGTTTTTCCAAGATGCACGAATCGGACCGCGTCAAAATCCAGCAATACGTTTCCCAACAGAAATCGACGCCCATTAACTAAGCGGCTTTGTCCGCATGCGACACTGCGGCTTCACGATAGCTTTTCTCTGCTTTTACCAGTCAGCGTAGTGCTGCGGAATTGGCCCGCGCCTGTGTGTCCAGCGCGCCTGCGAGTCCAGCGCTCTTGCGTCCATTCGCAGGACAAGGCTACTTTGCAGACATCCCCTCACAAGACCCGACCGCTTTAAATCAATTTCAGGAAGTTATCTCGCTGCTATCTCGAACAAATTCATGGCCTTACCAGTTGACTTCGACTTTACCTCCAGTTGTTCCCCAGTGCATTGCCCCCACGGGCCAAAACGAGCGATTGTGGTCCTGCACAGCGCAGAGTGCCCCAAGACCGCACGCTGCAAGAAACACGATTTTTGAATTTTGGAGATGAAGTCATGCAGAAAGCCCAAACTCTTCGCTTCCGTGAAGCCAAACGCACCCAACAAAGCTTTCTGGCCAACCTGGAAAAGAAAACTCTACTTTGGCTTGCTGCCCGCACTCCGGCCTGGATCAACTCTGACCATCTCACCGCCCTTGGCTTGTTGGCCATGGCCGGCGCTGGAGCGGGATACTTCTGGTCGCGCTGGAACCGTGCGGGATTGGTGGTTGTGATTCTCTGCCTGGCTATCAACTGGCTGGGTGACAGCCTGGACGGTACGTTGGCCCGCTTCCGCAATTGTCCGCGTCCGCGCTACGGCTTTTATGTGGACCACATCGTGGACGCCTTCAGCGCCCTCTTCCTGCTCGGCGGCCTGGCCCTCTCCGGATACATGTCGCCGTGGATCGGCCTGGGACTGCTCATCGCATACCTGATGTTGTCAGTCGAAGTCTATTTGGCCAGTTACACGCTGGGCGACTTTAAGATCTCGTATTTCAAAATGGGACCGACCGAGTTACGGATTCTTTTATGTGTCGGAAATATTGCATTGTTCTGGAAGTCGATATCGCATGTAGCTGGTCGCGCGTATCGGCTGTTCGATATCGGCGGAACCATGGGCATCGCCGGCATGATGCTCATCTTGTTGATCTCCGTCGTACAGAACACCGTGAAGCTCTATCGCAAGGAACCGCTGCCGCAACGGCCACGGCGGGCGGACGGAAGCGAGAGCGCACCTCTTGCTCCGCTGGCTCTCAAAGAATCCTAAAAAACCAAGGGCTCCCGAACGTCACCGGGAGCCCTTCGCCTGTTACTTGACCATCTTGCTTAACTATCTTGCTTAACTATCTTGCTTGACCGTCTTGCTTGACTAAATCCCCAACCAGCCGATCACGCTGGGTTGGAACCATGCTTAGCTTGAACAACAGCAAGCTCGGTCTGTCGTTCTACTGCACATCCTTAATGCTTTACTGTACATTGGCGCTGACTGCGGCATTGCTGTTCAAAGTAAACGTGCAGCTGGCTTTCCTGGATCCATTGCTCGAACACGCACCGGACCAGACTGCTGACCGTCCGTTGGACACCGTGAGCGTAATCGCGCTTCCGGTGTTCATAGAAGCCGATCCCGAACTACCCACGGCAACGCTGATGCCCGCGGGGCTGGAAGTCACGCGTTCGCCGCTGCGGCCGCTGGCCGACAAAGTCAGCGTCGCGGTTTGCGCCGGCGGCGGTGGTGGCGGCTGAGGCGGCGGAACAACAGCCGGAGTCACAGTGAGAGGCGCTTGCACGCTCACACCATTCCAGGTTGCAGTGATCATGGCCGTGGTGTTTGCGGACACGTTCGTAGTTGGCACCGCGAAGGAGACCGTGGTGTCGCCGGCAAGAATCGTCTGCGCCGCGGGCATGAGCACAGCGGAAGAGCTGCTGGTAAAGTTCACCGAAGCTCCGCCCGAGGGCGCTTGGCCGTTCAGCACCGCGATGATCTGTGGCTGGGTCCCGCCGCTAATGCTGTTGGGCGCAACGATGATCGACTTCAAAGACGGCGGCATCACGGTGAACTGAAGCGAAGCCGAACCGGAGTTGAGCGTTGCGGTGATAGTCACCGGCGTGGGCGACGTGACTTGTCCAGCCTTCATCTGGAACTGCAACCAGCCAATGTTGCCCTGCATGTTCACAGTTGCCGGAACAGGAGCCGCTGCCGGATTCGAACTCGTCAGATTGATGATTGCGCCATTGGCCGGGGCCGCGGCGCTAAGCTGTACGGCTACCCACGTAGTATCTCCGCTATAGAACGGGTTGTTGGTGAGCGAGAGGGCCACCGGCGCAGCCGGTGCTGTGTTAACCGTAAAGCTTTCGCCGGCGGACCATTGCGTAAGAGCCGCCGTGGTTGCTGAAGCGTCACCCTGGGCGGAACGTACGCGCCAGAACTTTTGTCCAGAGGTAAGTGAGAGCACAGTGCGCGAAGGTCCGTTCAACTGTGGATCGTCTTCTTCAATGGTGGCAAAGTTTGCGTCCCTGGCAATCTGCACTTCATATCCGCTGGGCTGGGGATTGACCACGTCCGTCCAGGTCAAGGTGATGGGCAATGACAGCGTGCCGGCCGCGGTGGGCGACACAATCGCCGGAGCCGCGCCAATAGGATTGTTGAAGAACACCGTGTAGTTGATGACGTTGGAAGGTATGCTCAGCACGCCGGTGGCGCTAACGGCAAACACCCGTGCGTAATAGAAACCTTCGTTGGCGGAAACAAACGTCATGCTAGGGCTGGGAATGTTGCCGAACTCAATCCGTGTAATGATCGGGAAACTGGGATCGGTGGAAGCCTGCAGAATATAGCTGGCCGCACCCGGTACCGCGCTCCAGTTGAACGTGGTGGTCTCAAACGGATGGAAAGTCGAGTATCCCTTGGTGGGGGCCAGTGTTGGGGCCGCCAGTGATCCCGCGCCGGTGCCAGTGATCGTGAAGCTGCGGGCCGCGGACCATGCGCCCTGCACAAATGCTCCGCTTACCGCTTGCACTCGCCAGTAATAAGTACCGTTGGGCAAACCACTAACGACGTCCGTGGTTATTCCAACATTCGTCGAGTTTTGCATGGCGATCGTCGGGAACGAGGACGAAGTGCTGACCTGCCAGTTGTAGCCAAGAATCCCGCTGGGATCCGTGACTGCCGACCATGAAATGGTGACCGGCGATGTGACGCTGGCCGCCGCGGCAGGAGCAAGTTGCGCGGGCACAGGGACGGCGGCCAAGGCAAAGCTGGCCGTCATGATCATAAGAATAAAAATGAATAGCGTTTTTGCTACTAGGGGGTTTTTCATAAATTTTTCTCCGGTGGTCGGTTGGGCACACCTGTGGCGCAGCCGCTTGCGCGGCTT
>JANXPR010000034.1 GCA_025357215.1 Acidobacteriaceae bacterium
GAAGTGATTGCCAACCGCGCCACGGAACTGATGGGCGGCAAGTTGGGCGAATACACCGTCCACCCGAATGACCACGTGAACTACGGACAGTCAACCAATGACGTGTTCCCTACCAGCATGCGTGTGGCGGCCCTGCTGGAACTGGAAAAACTTTATCCCGTGCTGGACGCGCTGGCTGCGGCTTTTGAATCCAAAGGGAAAGAGTTTCACAACGTGATGAAGTCCGGACGCACGCACATGCAGGACGCGGTACCCATCCGCCTGGGACAGGAATTCGCGGCGTACGGCGTAGCCATACGCAAAGCCATTGCCGATATCAAACACGCTTCCGATTCGCTACGCGAACTCGGCCTTGGCGGATCGGCCGTGGGCACGGGCATCAACACGCATCCGGACTACCGCGCGAAAGCCGTGGCTCATCTGGCGACCATCTCCGGACAGAAGCTGACTCCGGCGGCGGACATGCGCTGGGCCATGCAATCGAATGCCTGCATGGCGCAAGTGTCGTCGTCGCTGCGAAACCTGGCGCTGGAAATTATCCGCATATCGAACGACCTTCGGTTGATTTCGTCCGGCCCCAACACCGGCTTTGCCGAAGTCAATTTGCCGGGATTGCAACCGGGATCTTCGATCATGCCGGGCAAAATCAATCCGGTGATGCCGGAGCTGGCTGCGATGGTTTCATTTCAGGTTGTCGGCAACGATGCGGCTGTAGCCATGGCCGTCCAGGGCGGACAGCTCGAGTTAAACGTGATGATGCCCACCATGTCGTATAACGTTCTGCAATCCATCAGCATCCTTACCAACATGCTGCACGTGTTCACCGAAAAGTGCGTCAATGGCCTCACCGCCAACGAAAAACGTAACGCGTTCTACGCACAGAGCACGGTGTCTCTGGCGACGGCGCTGAACCCGTATATCGGGTACCAGAAAGCCGCGGAGATCGTGAAGGAGTCGATCGCAACGGGCCGATCGATCATCGACATCGCGCGCGACCAGAAGCTGCTTAGCGAAAAAGAAATTGAAGAGATTCTCGATCCGGTCAGCATGACCGAGCCACAGTATCCGAAAGAGGCGGCCAAGCATCGGGAAGAACTCAAAGCAAAGAAATAAGCCTTGAAGATTGCCGAAATTCAATTCCGGCGATCTTGGCAGTTATGGCAATTCCGCGTAGGCTCTCACCGGAAACGTCCCAAAGCCTTTCACCTTCACTGGCACGGCGGAAAACTTAAAGCCTTCCGCCGCAAGTGGCGCAAGATTGGTCATGTGCTCCACGATCAGGACTTCGGCGCGCAGTAGAGTTGAGTGCACGGGCCGCGTACCGTCCGCCGTGCTGTCAATGTTGTGCGAGTCAATCCCCACCAGCATCACGCTGGCGTCTACCAGAAACTTCGCCGCGTCTTCGGTCAAGTAAGGGTGGCCTTCGTAATACTGGTCGGTCTTCCAGTGGCGCGACCATCCGGTTTCCACGAGCACGGCTTTGCCGCTGAGACCCTTTAAATTCTTGAAAAACTCCACGCCGATCTTTTGATGCAGCACGCCGGGCTGGACCACGGCGGAAACCTTCACGGCTTCAAGATTAACCAACTGTTCGAGCCGAAGCTGCGACATATCTTTGCCATCGGCGTAACGGTGGAACGGCGAATCCATGTAGGTCCCGGTATTGGCCACCATTTCAATCTTGCCGATCTGGAATTCCGTCCCGGGGGCGTAGAACTTGCGCGAAGCTTCGCGGCTCAGGAAGTCGCAGATGATCGGCGCGGGCAGTCCTTTATAGGTGACAACGCCGTGCTCCACGGTATGGCTCAGGTCAATGAACATAAAGCAGCGGCTAGTAGCTAGCAACTAGCAAAACCTCTAGCGATAAAGATCCTCGGTGGAACTTCAAACTTTTTGCTCACGCTTGGCTTGCAAGCGAAATCGCAGGAAAGATATTGCCGCGATAAAGATCCACACCACGTTGACGAACGCCGACGGGTAAGCGCGATAAAAGACCGTGTTCACGATGAGCAGCGCACTGCCCACGGCATTCAATAATTGATACATGCCGGAATCGGGCTGCATCTTCTTGAATGACACCAAGCCGTAGGCCGTCAGCAAGAGAGCCGCGCCGAGCCAGCCGGCGGCGTCCGCCCAGAATTTCGTCATGCGCGTACCGCGACCGTCACGCTCAGCACGCCCAGCGGAGCAGGGCTGCGCCCACGGTAAAGCCGGCGCCCACGGACGCAATCAACACCAAGTCGCCTTTCTTCAGGCGGCCTTGCTGGCGCGCGCTGTCCAGGGCCAGCGGGATGGTGCCTGCCGTGGTGTTACCGAACATATCAATGTTGATGATGATCTTGTCTTCTTTCATGCCGAGCCGGTCCGCGGCGGACATGATGATGCGCTTGTTGGCCTGGTGCGGGACGAACAGGTCCACGTCAGTGCCTTTGAATCCGTTGCGTTCCAGCACGCGTTCGGAAGCTTCCGCCATTTTGCGCACAGCGTATTTGAAGACCTGCTGGCCGTCCTGGTGGACAAAGTGCATTTTCTTGTCGACCGTTTCGTGGCTTGCCGGATGCAAGCTGCCTCCGCCGGGCATGTTAAGAAAGCAGCCGCCGGAGCCATCCACTTCGTGAACAAAGTCCATGAAGTAGTTTTCGTCCGTGGCGGGTTCAACAATCACGGCGCCGGCGCCGTCGCCAAAGATCACGCAAGTGGCGCGATCAGTGTAGTCGATGATCGAGGACATCACGTCCGCGCCGATCACCAGGACGCGCTTGTGCGCGCCGCTTTCCACAAACTTAACGCCGGTTTGCAGAGCGTACACGAATCCGGAACAGGCGGCGGAGATGTCATAACCCCAGGCTCCTTTGGCGCCGAGGTTGTTCTGAACCAGGCAGGCCGTGGCCGGGAATGACATATCTGGCGTCACGGTGCCCAGGAAAATGGCTTCAATCTCGCTGCCGGACATGCCCCGCTCAGCCAGCGCTTTCTTGGCGGCTTCGGTGGCCAGATGGGACGTGCCCACGCCCTTGTCCACGATGTGGCGCTGTTTGATGCCGGTGCGCTCCATGATCCACTGGCTGTTGGTTTCCACCATTTTTTCCAGATCTTCATTAGTAAGCAGCCGCGGAGGAACATACGTGCCCAGGGCCGAGATTTTTGCCCGCACAAGATTTGCCAATAGAGTTCTCCAGAACCGCGAAAATAATCCGTTATTGTAAGCGGTTTAGCAGGCAAACGGCGAGGAAGTTCAGCGTATGGCTTGGCTGTGAATTGAATGCCTCGCAATTCGCAGCGAGGGGGCGGAGCGAACCAGTTCGCGAAGGCTGGGCAAATTTATCTCGGCAAGAATCGAGAAACTTTGTCGGGTACCGCAGAACGGCCAGACGTTTTTGAAAATGAAACGGCGGGCGAGGCCGACTCGCGCGTCGAGCCGCGTGTCCCAGGTGCCGAACGCTCCCAGCAGAAGTCCACACTCTCAAGCGGTTTGCCGCGTAGCGGCCAAGAATAATGTCCCGCAGCACACGCACTAGCCCGTTACCGTTGCTTCCTTCCGGACCTGGCGGGGTTGGCGGGATTACGTCGCGCGGGACACTAGTGATTCTAACACTTTCGCTTTCCTCGTCCCGGTAGCCAACCGCTCTTTAGGCTTTGATTGCGGGCGCGATTCAAGCAGAATAAGGATGTGTCTTCCGCACCCAATTCGTCCGCGCAGGCTGAGCTATCCAAAGCCGGCACGGCGGGTAACGCTGAACGGTTCTTCCAGTGGTCGCTGTACATGCTGCTGGTCACCGGGTTCCTGGCGCTTACCGGCACCAGCAAACTGGACGCACCGTCCGTCCTGCTGGTAGTCCCCGCGTTGTTGTTCCGCGGCTACCAGCTGTTGATACACAAATCTTTTTTTATCAGCGAGCGTGCAACCAGCTACCTGACGTTGTTTTACTTTGTGTTCTATGTAGCGGACTACTTTTACTTTTCGCAGAGCTTTGTTGCCGCCACCGTGCACATGGTGTTGTTCAGCATGGTGATCAAGATTTTCTCCGTGCGCCGCGACCGCGACCTGATCTATCTGGCGGTGCTTTCTTTCATGATGGTGCTGGCTGCCGCCGTGCTCACGGTGGATACGCTCTTCCTGGTCAACTTCTCGCTGTTCATCATGGTGGCCATCGCCACGTTTGTCAGTATGGAGATGCGGCGCTCTGAGCGGGAAAGCGTGACCGCGCTGCTGGCCGGCAAGCAGGACGGAAAATTCCATCGCACGCTGGCTGGCGGATCCGTGGTCCTGGGCCTGCTCACTCTGGGCGGCGCCGGGCTGATCTTTCTAATTCTGCCGCGCGTCAGTTCCGCCGGATACCTGCGGAACTTTGCCACGCAAGGCGCCATGATGAGCGGCTTCAGCCAGGAAGTGCGGCTGGGCGGTATTGGAGAGATACAGCAATCGAGCGCGGTGGTGATGCACGTCCAGGTGACCTACGGAAGAATACCCGCGGATGTGAAATGGCGGGGCACCGCCCTGGCGAATTTTGACGGACAACGCTGGTGGAACAATCAGGAATCGCCCGTAGCCCGCGGAATGGGCTCCTCGCCCATGGATTTGACCCAGGTCCGCAACCGGGCTTTTTATTCCGGTGCCGTGCCGCCTGCCGCGCTGCCCACATTCCGCTATCGCGTGGTCATGGAGCCGCTGGGACTGGACATGTTTTTTCTGGCACCGGTGCCCACGCGCATCAGCGGCGACTACCGGGTGATCCAGATTTATTCCAACGGATCGGTCACTCTGGCCCATTCGATGGACGGCTCATTCGGTGGCGGGGATGGCGACTCGCAGCCCATCGGCATTTACACGGCAGAGGCTGACGCCCGCGATCCGGAAATTTTTGTTCGCAATTCCACTTCCACGGACTATCCGCCGCAAGTGGCCATCCAATACCTGAGATTGCCCACGCGGCTTGATCCCCGCGTGGCCGAACTGGCACGCGACATCACGGCGCAAGCCAAAAACAACTACGCGCGGGCCCAGGCTATCCAGCTGTATTTGAAAACCAAGTACTCATACACGTTGCAACTCCCGGGCATCAATCCGCCCGACCAATTGTCTTACTTTCTTTTTGAACGCAAGAAAGGACATTGCGAATACTTTGCCACGTCCATGGCCGTGATGTTGCGCACTATGGGGATTCCCGCGCGCGTGGTGAACGGTTTCCGCGGCGGAGAATACAACGACCTGACGAGCCAATATATTGTTCGCGAACAGGACGCACACTCCTGGGTGGAAGCCTACTATCCGGAATTCGGCTGGGTTACGTTTGATCCCACGCCTCCAAGAACGGCTACCAACACCAGTGGCGGCTGGGCGCGCATGGGACTTTATCTGGACGCCGTCCGCGAAATGTGGCGCGAGTGGGTAGTCAACTACGACTTCAGCCACCAAATGAAACTCAGTTCCGAACTGGCCAACACCACGGGCAAAGCGCAGTCCACGTTCCGCATGTGGGCCTGGTTCAAATATCGCCGGATGGTCCGGGCCATGGCCGCCTTCCAGCACCGGCTGGAAATCATGCCGCCCACGGAGATGGCTATCTGGTGCGTGGTACTGGCGCTGATTCTGTTGCTGCCTTTCGCGCCGCTTTTCTGGCGGATGTATGACCGCAGCCGCTCTTTACGGAATCCGCAGCGGGCGCCCAGAACCTCTGCCAGTTTCTGGTACCTTCGCCTTCTCAAGAGGCTGGCGCGAAGCGGCTTACGCAAGGAGCCGGCGCAAACGCCGGAAGAATTCGCAGCCACCATCAACGATCCCGCGATGCGCCAGGACGTGTTTGTATTCACACAACACTATGAACGCGCCCGTTTTGCCGAATCAGTGGAAGACGCCAAGTTGCTGCCGTCGCTCTATGCAGTGATTGTCGCGAAACAGTGACAGGACGCACTGCCTCAACCGAATAGGGCTTCCTTCCTGAAAAATACCTGTTAAGAAAATCCCTCCGCCCGCGTCTGACGGTTTGATGCCCGAACTAGCGATCTCGACAACAGCCATCTCCAAGACATTTGACGGCAAGCCAGCAGTTCGCGGCGTTAGCTTACGCGTGGAAACGGGGAGCGTGTACGCGTTCCTGGGACCAAACGGCGCAGGTAAGAGCACCACGATCCGTATGCTACTAGGACTGCTGCGGCCTGATCAGGGCGATATCACGCTCTTCGGGCTGGACCCCAGACAACATCGCGGCGAAATTCTGGCCCGCACCGGTTCTCTGGTCGAAAGTCCTTCACTCTACGCGCACCTCACAGCACGAGAGAACCTGGAAATTCCCCGGCGGATTCTTGACGCCTCGCGATCTGACATTGACCGCGTCCTGAAGATTGTTGGTTTGGAAAACGCCCGTGAGAGCCTGGTGAAGACTTTCTCTCTGGGCATGAAGCAGCGCCTGGGATTGGCCTTGGCGCTGCTGGGCAACCGCCAGTTGTTGATTCTGGATGAGCCAACCAACGGGCTCGATCCGGCGGGAATTCTGGAAATGCGTTCGCTGATCCGTCAACTCCCCACCGAACACGGAATCACGGTATTCCTTTCAAGCCACTTGCTCACGGAAGTGGAGCAGGTGGCAACGCATGTTGGCATGCTTTCCCAGGGAGAGATGGTATTCCAAGGCACGGTAAGCGAACTGGAACAGATGCGGCGCCCATTCCTGCGCATCGTCGTAAGTGAACCGGAATCCGCCTGCGCTCTGCTCACCGCGAAAGGATGGGAAGTGCGCGCCGTGGATGGACACCTGGTCGCAAGCGACGTTAAGGCGGTGGCGGCCATCAATCGCACCCTGGTCCAGGCCGGGATTGACGTACATCACCTGGCCACGGAGTCAGCGTCACTGGAGGAAGTGTTCCTGAGAATGACGCGGGCCGAAGTCCGCTAACGCAACTGAAGTTCTCACTGGCATCTTTACGGATATCGCAGTCAGCTTCATCGCTCACCCTTACCAAGGAGCCGCATGTTTCTCAGAGTGTTATCCACCGAGTATCTCAAGCTCAAACGCACACTGGCCTTGTGGATGATATTGGTCTCACCGCTGGTCGTGGTGTTGTTGCAATTCATCGTCTCCTACAAACGCTCTGGCGTTTTTCTCAAGGATGGCAAGGACATCTGGCAAATGATAGTCACCCAGACTGTGGAACCGTGGACGATCCTGCTCATGCCCCTGTTCATCACCCTGGAAACTTCCTTGCTGGCGGGCCTTGAAAACGCCGACAAAAACTGGAAGAGCCTGCTGGCCTTGCCCGCGCCACGCTGGACCATCTACATGAGCAAACTCGCCGTGACCATTACGATGCTGTTGGCGGCGCACGTTGTGCTGGTGGCCGCAACGTTCGCCAGCGCCGTGCTGCTGAAGCAGATCTTCCCCGGATTGCATTTCGGCGGCATGCCCTTGCACCCTTTCGCGGTCCCCATGGTCAAGGTGTCAGTGGCGGCGCTGCTCGGCGTGACGATCCAGCACTGGGTGAGCTTGCGCTGGCAAAGCTACACGGCGGCCATGGCATTTGGCATGTCCGTGATGGTAATTAGCGTCTTCGCCGTACAGTCTCCGGCCATCGGGCCGTGGTTTCCCTGGTCATTGCCGATGCACGCTGTACTGAAAGGCGCGGCCGGCCACAACCAGATCACTCTTTGGTCGCTTGCCGGCGCAACTTTGGCCGCGCTGGCCGGTTGCTGGGAGTTCACCAAGCGCGAAATCATTTGAAAGCTTCTTTTTTCGTTTCGTACTCCATGAGTAAAAAGCCATGCCTCAGTTGGAGAAGCATGGCTTTTTCTTTTGACAAATCTTTTTACGGAAGAACAGCCTACATAGGTTTGGTGATCGTTCCGCAGGCGATGCGGTCGCCAGCGGTGGCGGGATCGCTCTTCTGGTCGTCAGCCTTGGCGT
>JANXPR010000055.1 GCA_025357215.1 Acidobacteriaceae bacterium
GTAGACGGCGGACCAAAAATTGATTGTATCTGATTGAAAGAATTGGTCGGGGAGAGAGGATTTGAACCTCCGACCCCCTGGTCCCGAACCAGGTGCTCTACCAGGCTGAGCCACTCCCCGACGAAAAACCTCGGCGACAGGACGCGCCGACGCTTGCAGAACTCGATTATAGCAGAGTTTTTCCGGCTTTCCCGCCTCGGCCACCTCTCACCGAACAAACTATAGTTACTCCGTCTAAGGCCTTTTATCGAAAAGACCGCAACGGAACAGGCGCTGCAAAAACTCAGGGCCGGGCGGGGCAGAAAACCGACCCCAAAAACACCCGAATCTTTGGGGCAGGATTTATGGAACAGTATTAAAGGCTCTTTACGGGATTTTCGGGTCCTTATTTTGTTCAAAGCACCACGTCACAAACTCCGGCGTATAACGTTGAACCACCGCGTCTGGAATGTCTTTCTGTTGGACTTCGCGAAATGTGAAATCAATCGCACCGTCAGGATGAACTGTTCCCAGCAAGTATCCATAGACCTTGGTGCGTGCGTCTTTAGCTCGGGCCCGGTCCGCTTCCGGCGGCAACACGTAGCGGACGGCGCCAGCAGTGCCGACAATCCATCCTGGAAGCACGCCGCCGTGCCCGCGCCAGTAGTCAGAATCGTAAAGGTTGGTCATGTAAAAGTGCGAATGGCTGGCCAGGAGATACACCGGCTTGTTGGTTTTGTTTTTCAAATCCACCAGGTCTGCGTAAACCTGTCGTCCGGTGGACGTGCCAGACTCCCAGTCATTCATGCTGTGCCCGCGAGCCAGGCTTTCTGGCAAGGCTTCGTGCATGCCCACGACAAGTGCGCGGACGTCGGCGTTGGCAGCAGCGTTCTGCACAACTTTTTCAAACCAGCTCATCTGGGCCGCATCGAACTGGTCTTTGGTTGCATTGTCCAGATAAATGAAATCCACTCCATCTTGAATCCAGTGATAGTACGTCCGCACCGTGTCCTCGGCCGGATTGTCGGCGAGTCGCTGTTGTCTTAGCGCGGGCGCGTCCAGCCATGGAGAGAATTTTGTTGTGAACTCCGCGCGGGACTTCGGCGAAATCACTTCATGGTTGCCGATCCCCAGGTAGTACGGCGTGCCATTAAACGCCGCGGTTTGGTTGGCAATAAAGTCGTCCCAAGCGTCTTTCTGATATTGGGTTTTGTCTATCGGCTGGCCGCGATGTTCCGGTTGGTGCAGATAATCTTCATCGGGAACATAGATAGCGCGCAGATCGCCCAGGTGCCAGTAAAACACTCCGGCATCTTTCTTCACGCCAGCTGTAATCGCTGGCATGATCACGTCGCCGCAATTGCGCGAATCGCCGGACACCACAAAATTCCACGTGGTTGCTGCCGCCCTTGGATGGGCCGGAACGCCCTGGATGACGTGACGGCAACTTGCTAGAAAAAACAAAACTCCAAGACCAAGACCCAGGAATATGCGGTTGCGAATCACCTTATACCTCAGCGGCGGGAAAGAGAGTGGCGTACCGAAGGACTGTTTACTCTACGCCTTGCAGGTACTGTGTGCAACTTCAGGGACAAGGACTTGACGCGGCTTCAATTCACGCGTGACGCCTAAGTGGGGTTGCGAAGTCCACGCCAGATCAGGGCGGAAACGCTGATGGCAGCTCTGGCAGGCGTTGTCCTATGAGTAAGTGAGTTGATCACGCGCTGGCAACGCCGCCAAGGCGGGCCAGACTCCGGCAAGTGATAGCAGAGTTAAGCAGAACTAAGGCAATTTCTCTTTCGTTCACAGGCTTTTTGGGCCACCACCGCAAGCTATCATGGGCTTCAGGCAAGAAAGGTAGTTTTTAAGTCTGAATGTTGAAGTCCTTCCGTTCCCGAATCTTCCTTGTTGTAGTTCTTGTTACGTTGTGGGCCATGGTCAGTTGTGGTGGCGGTTCCGCGAGACTGTCCACGGGCGGGTTTTCTCTCACCTCGATTGCCGCCGGGTTCACGGCGCCGCTCGACGTGCAGCAACCCAACGACAACTCCGGACGCCTCTTCGTCGTTCAGCAGGATGGCCGCATCCGAGTAATCCAAAACGGCTCCGTTGTTTCTCAGCCGTTCCTGGACATCAGCAGCAAAGTCACGTTCGATAGCGAGATGGGATTGCTGGGACTCGCATTCCATCCGAGTTTCGCGCAGAATCGCAAGTTATACGTGAACTATGTCCGGACGAACGCCGCTGGTCAGATCCAGTCATTGATCTCTGAGTTTCTCGCGTCTGCCGCCAATGCGAACATCGCCGACCCTGCAAGCGAACGCATTCTGCTCACCGTGGACCAGGTTGGCAACTTCGGCAACCATAAAGCCGGCCAACTCGTCTTTGGTCCTGACGGTTTTCTTTACTTTGGTCTTGGCGATGGCGGCGGTGGGGGCGATCCTAACGGCAACGGACAAAATACCAATACGCTTCTGGGCAAAATGATGCGTATTGATGTGAACTCCGCCGATCCTGGGCGGCAATATCATGTTCCCGCGGATAACCCTTTCGTTGCCGGTGGAGGGTTGCCGGAAATCTGGGCCTTCGGGTTCCGCAATCCATGGCGCTTCTCTTTTGATCCGGCTTCCGGACGCATGTTCATCGCTGACGTTGGCCAGGACGCGTTTGAAGAGGTGGATATCGGAGCGAAGGGCGCCAACTTCGGCTGGAACACCATGGAAGGCCTGCACTGTTTCAATCCACCCAGCAGTTGCAACACTGCTGGACTCACCATGCCCATCACTGAATACAGCCACTCAGAAGGTGACGCTGTAATTGGCGGCTTTTTCTATCGCGGATCGAACGTGCCGAGCCTGCAAGGACTTTACGTTTTTGGGGACCTGAGCAGCGGCAAGATTTTTACTCTGAAAGAAACGGCTCCCGGGGTATGGACGCGTTCGCTGCTCACCAATACCGGAAAGACCATTAGCTCGTTCGGGCGTGACCAGTCCGGTGAGCTGTATTTAGTGGATATCGGCACGGGAACGGTTTTCAAGATCACGTCGCGGTAGGACGAAAATCCCGCATCTACGCCACGCCCACTGGCTCCCGCAGTTCAGGATAGAGCGGAAACTCTTCCGCCAGTTCGTTTACCTGGCGGCGGACCTTCTCCAGCGCCTGCGCGTCTTTGAAATTGTTCAGCGCCTGCGCGATCCACGCGCCCACCTGCACCATCTCTTTTTCTTTCATCCCGCGTGTGGTCAGCGCCGGAGTGCCAATGCGAATTCCGCTGGGTTTGAGCGGTGGATTCA
>JANXPR010000068.1 GCA_025357215.1 Acidobacteriaceae bacterium
TAGTGCCACCGGATTCCTTGTTCGTAGGTCCACTGATCCAACGCCCGGCTGGTGAACTCCGGTCCATTGTCGGAGCGGATTTGCCGGGGCAGCCCACGTTGCGTCTTTAGATCATCCAACACCCGCGCCACCCGCTGACCTCCGAGCGAGGTGTCCACCTCGATGGCCAGGGCTTCGCGTGTGAAGTCGTCTACCACGTTCAAAGTCCGGAACCTTCGCCCGGAACTCAGCGCATCCGTCATGAAGTCCACCGACCAGGTCTGGTTGGCTCCCGTGGGCTGCAACAGCGGCTGCCGCACGCCGGAGCGTTTCCGTCCCCGCTTGCGTCTTAGCCCCAGCTTCTCTTCCACGTAGAGCCTGTAGACCCGCTTATGATTTACCTTCCAGCCTTCGCGCAACAGCAACACTTGCAGCCGTCGGTATCCGAACCGCCGCCGTGTCTCAGCCAGCTCACGCAGCCGGGTTCGTAAACCTGGATCTTCCATCCGCCGTCGCCGATAGCGACAGGTTCCTCGATCCATCTCCATCAGCCCGCAGGCGCGTCGCTGGCTTACCGCAACTTCTACCTGTATCACCAGCACCGCTTCCCGCCGCATCTGCGGGCTCACCACTTTTTTGCTACCACCGCCTTTAACGCCCGATTGTCCAGCGTCAGCTCCGCTACCACGTGTTTCAGTTGCCGGTTCTCATCCTCTAATTGCTTCAACCTTTTGGCCTCGCTCAGCTCCAGTCCGCCGTACTTTGCCTTCCAGCGGTAAAAGCTGGCACGCGTGATCCCGTGCCGTCGGCACAGCTCTCCGGTCTCCACCCCAGCTTCTGACTCCTTCAGGATGGCGATGATCTGTTCTTCCTTGAATCGACTCTTTCTCACTTCTCCTCCTCGGCCCTGGCGGGCCATCTTAATGGAGAAGTCTCGTTCAGTCTGGACTAATTCCGGGGGAGCAGGTCAAAATCGGTAACCGGCCTCGGACACTGACAGACCGGGTCATCGAACGTGCTAAGGTTACCAGAGATGAAAATGTGGAATCTGGATCAAACGGCAATCAAGGATCTTGCCGGCCTGCCGGAAACCGGCATGGGCTTTCAGTTTGTTGAGGCAGTGATCTGGGGAACATCGACACCTCTCCTCGTCTTAAATTCCGATCGCGCCATCGATCTGTCCGAAATAGGCCTCCTGCCTGGCGATGATCCGGCGGTCATTCTGCGAAACGGTCTTCGCGTCATTGAGACACTGAAGGGTGACGTGGTCACAACAATGATTGCCGCACCGGCACCGCACTCGTTCCGGCTCTTAAATGCGCGCATTGGTTCTCTGCCCGCAACAACGACTTCACCTATCGCGGGCGCGGGGGTGCGCGCTGCGCTGCCAAGCAGCCTGGTCAAGCACGATACGCTTGGGGCAAACCGAACTTTTCATCGATTTTCTGCTTTCAAGCCGGATCGCCGGGTTGATCCTGTAACAGGCAGTTTCTTGGCCGGGACCTATGCTGCGCCCGAATCGGAAGTGCCCTTCGTGCCGACCGGGTTTGTTGCGGTCGGTCGGTTCGCGCTACCTAACACCCTGCCGGCGTCTTTTCACTACCAGATTGAAGCACCCGCAGGTACATCGGTGGATTTCGGCACGGTCGCGCCTGCTTTCGGGCAGGCCGGTGGGGGCGTCGAAGCCTATTTCGCTAACGCGGTCACGAATGCGAAGACCCCGCCTGCACCCATAGTGAGGCTACCCGATGAGTGATGACGCACCCGTTAAAAAATACTTCTGGGATCTTGAACATGCCGAGCAGGAACCTGATGCCAAGTTTCTAAAGAATGCTCAACTAAACGCTCCTGACGGCGCAAAGGTCGTCAAGTTTTATCGCAGGAAAACTTGACAAGAGGAATCTTTCCCATAACAACTCTCGAGTCAGCCATACATTTACAGAACATCTCTTAGCCACAATGAAAGCGCGGCTTTTTTACCTTTCCACTCCTGCCCCTGCTGGGCGAACCCGGCCCGCTCGAGTGTCTTTTTCATGCGCTCATTCGAGGTTGTCGCAAACAGGGTACTCGTTGCATGGGTCAATAGTTTGGTGACGATCTGGCCTGACAGCCGGGCACCCTGATGTGCTTCGCTGATTGAAACGTAACCCAGCTCCGGCGTGGCGGGATCGAACGACCAATGGCTTTTTTTTGCAATGTCTGCCGCATAGCCCGTCCTAATGCGCTTGATCACACCCACCCCGACAATCTCGTTGTCCTTTCTGATTGTTACGACGGCGCTTGCCAGAGGCAATTCATTTGCGGCTGAATCAGGATCGACTGCATCTCCTTCTGCGATGAGCTTGATGCACGCCTTTCGATCTGTGTCTGTCAGGTCGGTGGCAGCGTGAATCATCACGTCAAAAGAAGTGTCGGACTTTGATTGATCTTCCACTCAGGTAGCTTTCTCATTAGAAATCAGCGGAAAGAATCCATACCTTCCGGTGTGGGGATTTCCGCTGAACATGATCACCTGTGGCCTTGCCTTTATCGCCGCAGGAGGATCGACGTTTTCGACGATAATGACCTGCCGATCCTCAGGCAATCCCGCAAGATAATCATAAAAGCGCTCGTCAAGGTCCGTTCCGCGCAGATCGTCTTCTTTACCTTCCGGGGCTCGATACGCCAGCAACGGAGAGTCGAGAATAACGAAACCAGGGTGCGGCGTGTCTTTCACCTTGCAGTAATCGAGGAGACCAATTGTGAAACCCGCGTGCGTGATAGCCCGGAGACCCTTTCCACGCGCGCCCCGCGCCTTGCCGGCGATGATCAGATCACGGCTCTTGGCATCAAAATGAACCCGCTCTGCCCCAGGAAAATTCCATGCTTTGAGGACCGTTTCTACCTGTACCGCGAACTCCTCCGCAACCATCGTCGAAAGATCGCCGTCGGCAACTGCCGATCCTGGTTGACCGTCGGGATTGGCGTCAAGTTTCGTCCGACGCGCTTCAATGTCCTGAATCGTCCGTAATATTGATAGCGCTTCCCGAACCTCCCCGCGTTTATCAGCCAGCCCCCCGTAGCTCGTCCGCAATTGAGCCAGCTTTGGGCCTATCAGCTTAT
Source organism: Acidobacteriaceae bacterium (assembly GCA_025357215.1). Classification (GTDB taxonomy): domain Bacteria; phylum Acidobacteriota; class Terriglobia; order Terriglobales; family Acidobacteriaceae; genus Angelobacter. The sequence continues at coordinate 3,082 of JANXPR010000068.1, forward strand.
CCATCTCGCCGGATAGCGTTGGGGTCATAGTCGTGCGCGATCTCGGCCGTAATAAAGTCTTCACGGTCATGCGGGCGTAGCTCCATGGTGCGGGCGTCAACGTGCCGTTGCGAAAGTTAATCAGCCACGGATTGGCGTCCAACTGCTCAATCTTGATCGTTGCGTTTGGCTGCGCCTCGCGCATCATGTTGGTAATGCGGCTTGAATTCAACGACTCGGCGGCGAACCGTATCTTTTCTTTATGGCCCTGCTTGGCTGCCTGAACGCCGAACTCCCTGATGCAGGCGTGCGCCTGTGTTCGTATGTGTTCTTGCTCGCGATCATTGACTGGCCAACGCCTGCCGTCATACACGGCCCAGCGCTTGAACGCGGCCACGTAGAGGAAGTTAGCTTCGCCGTATTCAAGAAGGCGGTCGCCGTTTCCTACATCCTTATCCTCTTGCGTCAGGAGTGAGGCCACTTCCCATTTGACGGCTTTCGCAAACAGCCCGAGTAAGTCATCATTGCTATGGTGCAGCAGGTAATCATCCAGCCCGGTTTTCTTGCCCTTGATTTCAGGAAGTATGACGGGGAACACGTCAGCGCCGCACTGTGTGAACTTGCGCGCCAATCGGTCAATGGCATTCTTGACTTCTTGATTGGTTGCGGCGTCGCTGTCGTATACGGCATACAAGCGCCGGCCCGCCCACACGAACCCGGCCATCTCAGGCAAAAGATCTTTGCTGCCCTTGCGCTTGAAGGCGTCAACACCACCGATGCCAATGCAGACGATACCTCGCTTGCACGCTGCAAGGCACTTTTTTTCGCCTTCAACAACGACGAGTGACTTGCGTGAATCGCCTAGATAGTCAGTCCAGTTGACGTTCTGGGAGAAGTAGGCGCGTGGTGCCGTGCCGTCCGGCTGAAGATACTTTGCCTTCCCCGACGGGTCAAAGTACCTGAATCGCCAGAAGTCCGTCTGTTTACCGTCTTCCAGCGACGGATAGTAGATGTAGTAGCCCGGCGACTTGACGAACTTGTTAGGCCCGCTGTCGCTGGCATGAAAATATCCGTCACGTTCGGTAAGACCCGATGCCTTCAGATGCTCCAACATCCGCTTATGAGTTTCGGTGCTGGCGTGTCCGTTAGTCTTGGCCTTGGCCTTGGCCGCGGGGCTGTGCGGCGGGGCTTGTCTGCTGCGAATTGTTACGACTTGCGTCACTCTTTCAAACTCCTTTAGAAAAGAAAACGGCTGTGGGCAGTCAGGAGAAACTTCTCATACGGCAGCGCCGAGTTCATGGACATTAGGCCGTTGTATCTGGGCACGTGTAGCCAGCATCTGGTCGGTCATGCGCTTAACTTCGGCCAGCGGGATTACTACTACTCGTCCCACCATGAACGACTCGATGCGGTTTTTGTATCTCCAATTCCGCCACGTCCAGCTCGAAATCCCTGTCAGTTGTTCGGCTTGGCGG
>JANXPR010000073.1 GCA_025357215.1 Acidobacteriaceae bacterium
CAAGGAAATGTTGGGAAAATTCCGTTGGGTTTAGAGAGGCGTTTCGTGATTTCAAATAGACGCGTCACAAGATGATTGGAATCAAGAGATAGGGAGAATCTCAAATGGGAGACTCGTCACCAGATAATCCTGACGCTCAACGACGAATACTAACTGTTGAAGACATCGGGAGGATAACCGAGGAAGAACGGCTTCGGAAAGAACTGAGAGAAGCTTTTGATGGAAACGCCAAGAAGGAATCACAGTCGTGGCTTTGGAAATTTGTTAACTCAGCGTTTGGCCTATTTCTCTTCTCGTCGGTCATCCTGGCTGGCATCACGGGGCTATACACACGTTTGCAAGCTCATTTACGCGACGTCGAGCAAAGAAACTTAGAGGTTCTGAGGACCACGACTGAATTGAAGTATCGGCTTGAGCAGATGAAACGATATGCGGATCAGATGAAAAGAGCGGCACCAGGGAATAAGTCCGTCGCAAGCGACTTCATCTGGTGGGTGGTTCGAGGTGGACCAGAAAATTACAGACCTTCAGGCCCAGAGTTTGCCGGCGTCACGACCTGCGGCTTAGTGAGTAAGCTCCGCTTGCTGGGTGTGGAACAACGATCATCCGACGCTGCATTGCAGTCCGTTGTCTGGCTGGAAAACAACAATGGAAAAACTGCTGACCCACCTGGTCGCGGCACGTATCCACAAGACGAACTCGACGCTAATTTGAATGCCCTGGATGGATACGCAGACCGCGTATTGATACCGTTGTGGTCCGCAAAAATTCCGTACTGCACAAGGATATGGGCTATGTGCCAGGCGCGAGCAAATTTAGGCTATTTTTCCCACAACTCACCCGGACGTATAATGCCAGCTTTCCATGACTCAGCTCAAGCGGCGCATTCAATCTCTAATCGCCATCCTTATTTGCCTCATCGCCGAAACTGTTAGCGGTTTGGCTCTGGCGATCCGTTCCCGCACAGCCCTCACAGCAGAAAACCTGTTTCTGCGTAAGCAGCTAGCCTTCTACCAAGAACGTCAGACCCGACCTCGACGACTGACGGACGCAGCCCGTTTCTCACTCGCTCTATGGTCTCGCCTTTTCGACTGGGGAATGCATTGGTGATTGTTAAGCCGGAGACGTTGATCCGCTGGCACCGCAAGAGCTTCAAACTGTTCTGGAGATTGAAGTCGCGAGCAGGGAGGCCGCGGTTACCCAGAAATATCCAGCAACTGATTGCAGAGATGGCGATCAACAATCCAAGCTGGGGACAAGAACGGGTGGCAGATGAACTGTCGCTCAAATTGGGCATCCTAGTGTCGCCCCGAACGGTGAAGAAATATTGGCCAGAGGGCGTGAGTTCTGGCCCAAGGCGAGTGTCATCCCAGCGTTGGAAGACGTTCGTGCACAATCACGCAAATGCTCTTGTTGCCTGCGATTTTGCCACGGTGGTGACCGCGACGTTCCGCAGGCTGTACGTGCTGGTGGTCATGGAGATCAGCACACGGAGAATTCTCCACTGCAATGTCACCGCACATCCTACAGCAGAATGGACGGCGCAGCAGTTCCGTGAAGCGATCCCAAGCGATCATGCTTATCGGTTCCTGATCCACGATCGTGACAGCATCTTCTCAGAGGAAGTCGATCAGACGCTTGAGAATCTGGGAGTGAAGGTCTTACGCACACCAGTGCGTGCACCACAAGCGAATGCCTACTGTGAACGACTGATTGGGACAATGCGGCGGGAGTGTTTGGACTTCATGATCCCGCTTACTGAGAAGCATCTGCGAGCAATCTTGCGTGAGTGGATTCGCCACTACAATCAAGGCCGCCCCCATTCTGCCTTGGGACCAGGAGTCCCTGCAGCTGAAGAGACTTGGTCCGCGCCAATCAACCTTAGCCGGCATCAGCTGCCCCCAGGGATCAAAGTCAGGGCGAAAAAGGTGCTCGGGGGACTACATCACGAATACACATTGGAAGGGCGTGCGGCTTGACTTTGGTGCGGAGAAGCGTAGCTGCAAAGATCTCGTGGAATGGCGTATTGATTTTTGTACAACCCCGAATCCGATTGAGCCGCTCTTTCGACCAGCGTAGCCATACATATCTGGGTTATTCATTAAAGGTACGCGGCAATATCGGAAATGAGACCCGAGAATTTCTGCTCGGCATAGGGGAAGGTGCTCACGCCAAACACCAGTTCCGGGTCGGTGATACGGTATCCGGGGATGCGCTGCCGGTTGCTGAGCCGCGTCTTGAGACGGTTGAATTTTATAAGATTAGCAACCTGAAAGTCACTAAAGGCGCTGGACAAGAAGCTGCAGGAGAGACGCAGCCGCCCCCGTGGCAAGGTATTGCACCGCCGCTTCTGGTGTACCGGGAGCGCGGCCATCGGCGACTCGCGGCTCGGACATATCAGAAAAAATGTACGAGCTGCATTTGGGGATGCAAGATGGCGGTTGAGATGATTGTTGATCAGTGGAATCCCAATCTGCGCCGTTACCGAACCGAGACATTCTGCTATGGTCCTCGTTCTTGTCCTTTCTATGAATCCGGGCCAGCACGCCAGGTTCCGGGCCGTCATGGAATGACTTACACGGAGGAGGACTGGGTTGACGATGAGGCAACTTCACACCGCAGACTCGAGGAGTAGGAGAGTTCACAGCGATTGAAAATCGCAGATGCGCTGATCCAGACCTCGCGCAATTTGTGAACCTTCAAAAGCCATGATTCTGTTTCATCAGTCCTTATTTTGCCAGTTATAAGCTGTATACAAATTTCTGCGGAGCACAGGTAGGCGAAACCCACCGCGCCGGCAGCAATGTACACCCAAGCGAGAATGGTTACTGAGATTGGCCGTTGCTTCATGGAGGCAGAGAGTATGAAGTCCGGCGGCGCTAACGGTCAACGTGAAAAACGTATTTTCCATTGACGCTTTGGCCGGTGGTCCAGACTTCAACGATGTAGTCGCCAGGACTGAACGATACGCGCCTTCCGAAATCACCTGATTTTTAACCGTTTTCATCCTCTTCAAGTCTGAATTCACAGGTAGATGTCCGGCCATCCATTTCAGGGAGAAAATGAGTTTGCTGAAAGTGGGCACGGTAGTGAGCTAAGATATTGAGCCAGCGGAGTTTCGCTAAACGGAAGGACTAAAGGTTTCAGGGCAAGGAATAAGCTTCTCAGCAGCCGTCAAAAAAAACAATCTTAACCGCCTCTCAATGAATTGCGAGGCTTTGCTTTCCAGGAGTTTGCACCAGAAGTGAATCTTGCGCCCCGGCAAATTTCCATGGACTACGAAGCACTTTCCATCAGTGATCTGCTGAAGCTGTGTCTCGAATCCGGAGGCGAGGCTTGGGCTGCGTTCATTGGACGCATTCAAGGAGCGGTAGCCGGCAAGATCATCCGCACGCTGGGGAAAATGGCCGATCCGCACACGGTGGACGATCTCGTCCAGGAAACCTGGCTCAAGATATTTCGCGACGACTGCGCCGCTCTCCGCAGAATTCGCGACGAACATCAAAACAGCATTTACGACTACGTGACCACGGCGGCACGCCGCACGGCCCTCGACTACATTGACCGCAGAGAACCGGACATTCCGCTGGACGAACTGGTGGAACCCACCAACTCCAGATGGCGGGAAGTTGATAAGAGCCTCCGCTGGAAAGAGGTAGACGTTTGTCTGCGCAAGCTCTCCCAGGAACCCCAGTTTGAGCGCGACTACCTGATCTTTTGGCGCTACTACTAACAAGGGTATTCGGCGCGGGAAATCTCGGAGCTGAGTGGCGTGGATTTGAGCGTAAAGGGCGTGGAAGCAGTGCTTTGGCGGCTTATTAATCAGATCAGAGAATGCTTAGGATCGGGCGGCGAGGGAAGGCCTGTGGAAGCAGGATAGCCTGGCCGCCGGCAAGGAGTGTGCCCGGGAGGGTTGGGAATAACAGGGATTAGGCGTCAATCGCCGTCTAGGTAATAGGAACAAGAAAATGAAACATCGACGCCCAAAATCGTGGAAAGATGTTCATCCCCAGCGGTCCGGGGTGAGAGTTGTGGAAGGCGCCGAGTTAGAACGGCGGAGGCTAAGTAAATGAAGAAAGAGCTACATCCAAGTTGTCCCGATGTGCGGGTCCTGGAGGACGTAGCCGCCGGTGTGTGCGCGCCCGAGTTGGAGCGCCAGACGATCCAGCATGTCGCGCAGTGCGAATCCTGCGGTCCGCGCTTTCGTGGGCTGCTGCGAATTGAGTCCAAAGCGCCAATGTCAGAGGCGGAAGCCGCGATCTTTAAGCAGCTGAAAACTTCAAGTCCAGATATGCAGCGGAACTGGCTGGCGAAGCAAGGGCTCATGGCCAACGCCACTGCCAGCGGACAACGCAAGGCCGCGAAAAATATTCCGCAGATGGTGGCCGACCCGACACACCACGAGATCAAATGGCTGCCGCGGCTGGCGTATACCGCTGCGGGAATTGCCGCAGTAGTGGCGGGATTTGCCTGGATTCCGGGAATCTTAGCCGGAATGGAATTAAGCCGCGCGGACAATCTGGTGAAGGCGGCTTTCGTGGAAAAGCGGACGATCGAGTCGCGTTTCAGCGGCGCGCCGGCGGCGGACTTCCGGCCGAACCCGGTCACGCTGGGGTCGAACGACGCGGCGAGTGATTTTGAGCGTCCGGAACTGGCGAAAGCGCAGGGCCTGGTCGCGGACAAAGTAAAGACGGGCGATCCGCGGTGGCTGCAACAGCAAGGCAGAATCTCTCTTCTTCGCGGCGATGCGCGCGGGTTGAGCGACGCGGAAAAGATGTTCGAGACGGCGTCGCGCAAAGACCCCGATTCGGCGAGCTTGAAGATCGATCTGGCGGTGACTTACTACGAACGCGACAGCAAGGACGAACATCCGAACTTGCAGAAGTCGCTGGACATGCTGCTGGAAGTTCTGCACCGCAATAACCTGAACAATGAAGACCGGGCGACGGCATTGTTTGATCTGGCGCTGGCTTACGAGAAGACGCAGGCGTGGGACCTGGCGGTGGATACGTGGCAGAAATATCTGGACGTCGATAAGTCCGGGCCGTGGGTAGAGCAGGTGAAACAGCATTTGAAGGATGCGCAGGGGAAGCTGCCGGCCAGCAAACCCAAGACCTACAACCAGCCTAGTTTCTTCTTGCAGAACGTGGCGAAGATGAGTGCGGAAGATGCGGAAGAATACCAGTCAGTCGCGTTGAACGAATGGCTGCCGGCGGCGATGCAGAAGCAGGACAAAGAGGTGCAACAGGCGATGGATGCGCTGGCGGAAGTCCTCTACAAACAGCATTCCGATCCGTGGTTGAAAGATTTTCTGGCGGCGACGAATGGCGGTAATGCGGCAGCGGTGGAGGCCCTCACCGCAGCCCTGAAAGCCAACGGGGCCGGCGATTACAAGCAAGGTCTGAGCCAAGCCATCCAAGCAACTCAGTGGTTCAGTCAAAAAAAAAATTCAGCGGGAGCTCTCCGCTCCCAGCTTGAAGAAGTTTACGCGCGGCGACGCGCCCTCCAGGGCGTAGATTGCAATCAACTCGCTGATGCGTTGGGCGATAAACTCGCCTCCACGAAATACCGCTGGCTACAAGCCCGAGTGGCTCTCGAACGTTCTGAGTGCAGTAACCTGCGCGGCGAATTCACCGAATCCGATAAAAATCTAAAGGCGAGCCGAGAACTGGCGGAAGAGTTTGATTTCCCTGTTCTGCTCCTGCAAGACATAGGAATTTCAGCTGGGATAAAACATCTCCGTGGGCAGTGTGACGACAGCTGGAAGGAATCGGTTGCGGGTTTGGAGAAGTATTGGCACGGGAAGTATGTGAGGGGTGAGAGACTTTATCAGTTTTACGCTGTGATGGCGCAATGTTCAATTGATCACGCCACTACCTACGCTTCAGAGGCTTTGATACGTCAAGTTCTGAGGCCTGAAAGCGAGACTGGAATAAAGAAAAAGCGACTTGCCGAAGGGATAGTCCACCTGCACATGGCGAACATTCTGGAAGCTCGTTCTTCGATGAAAGAGTCTCAGGCTGAGATGCGCGCGGCCAAGTCCATGCTTCCCAAAGACGGCCCGGGTGCCGACTACGAATTCACCGGGAAAATTGAGACGGCTGAAATTGAGCTAAAACAAGGAAGCCCAGAACTTGCTCTGGCAAAGTTAGCTAGTATTCCACTTCGTACCGACGATTCTTATTTTACGTTGAATTTGGCCCGAGTTTTGGGAGCCACATATTTTAGGCTTGGGCGATTGGATGAAGCCGAAAGCGCTTACCAGCGCGGGATAGCTAGTGCAGAGAATTCTTTGGCCGGTCTCAAAGGCATTGAACAGCGAATGCAATGGTTGCGCACCACAGACCAGAGCTATCGGGGCCTTGTGCGCGTTCTCATTGCTAAGAAGCAAGATCGCCAGGCCCTCGAAACATGGGAGTGGTACCGGAGCCGGTCTTTGGCCCAGCGTCTCTTCGAGACAACTATTCCGGCAGGTTCTGCAATATCTGGCGTGGAGTCAAAACCTTCAGCGTTACCGACTATTTCTCAAACGCGCCTCGTTTATGCCGGCTTCGCCGATGGAGTGCAAATTTGGGTAGTCAACAGTAAGGGCGTTGCCAGCCGATGGGTTGATGTCGGCGAAGAAAGTCTAACTCACCTCACGGAAGAGTTCTCTGAAGAGTGCTCAAGGCGAGATTCAAGTATCAACCAGATTCGCTCTCATGGACAGGCCTTGTATTCCTTGCTACTCGAGCCAATCGTTTCAGGGCTTTCTGACGATGAACCGATCATTTTGGAAATGGATCGCTTTGCTTATGGCCTGCCTATGCAAGCCCTGGTACGTCCATCAGGCCAATATTTTGGCCAAGAGCATCCAATTGTTTACTCTCCCGGTTTGTGGATGGAGCTGAGTTTGCGCAATCCAAAAGAGCTCGGGCCTCAAGATCGCGTGTTGCTTGTCGATGCAACGCGGGCGTCACAGACAAAAGTAAGTGAAATGGACTCTGAAAGGCATACCATCGTTCAAGAATTTCCTCGTACACATGCCGTAAACTCGGAACGTATGCGGGCCGCGGATTTGGTCCCTCTCTTGTCAGCAAGCGATGTCTTTCACTACATGGGGCACGGTCGCATAGACGGTGATGGCTCGGTGCTAGTGCTCAACGACCGTGAGTCTCTCAAGACCACCGATCTGAGCGGTCGCACGCTAAGCCATCTGCAATTAGGCGTCCTCGCTGCTTGCTCCACCGGCCTTGGGAAAAAAGATGGGATTCTGGACAGCAATAATCTAGTGCGATCGTTTCTCTCAGCGGGTGTCCCCAGAATAGTTGCGAGCCGATGGGACGTTGATGCGATATCTACCGATAGGCTCATGAATGAGTTCTATCTCAGCCTGAGCCAGCGCCGGAGCGCCACTGAGGCGATGTTCGATGCGCGCAAAAAGACGTCCAATGAAAATCCGCATCCCTATTATTGGGCGGCTTTCGATTTGGTGGGCCGCGCTCTTTAGAAATACAATTCTTTGACATTCTTGGCCCGAGTACCAAAACCCAGGTTAGAAATCGGAACCATGCTGTTTTGCTCATAGAGTCGTTAAGGCAAAAGGAGAAGAACAAAAATGAACCGTCGCCAGGTCCTGCAGGCATTAGCTGCCTTGCCCATCGCCAGTGCGGTCAATAGTTGCGCAAAAGAAAGGGAACTTGAACCCGGAGTAACTCCAGCACCAGAGCTGCATCCGGTGGAAGTTCATTTGGATGGAGCGTTTTCGCTGGTTATCCAGCGGCACAAAGGGAACTCAGTGCTGGCATTTTCCGTTAAAGATCCGAAAGAGCCGCACCGTTTTCTAACTTATGCCCCCAACCGGGAGCCAGAGTTGGATGCAACGAAGAGCTACCATTTCAGTCTATCGGCCGAGGGCTTGGAGCCAAACGCACGGCCGGAAATCAAGTCAGGTCTGGAAGACTTCACTGCGGAAACCGAGAACTGGCGGTTGGGAAATAATTTGGTGGTTCTCGAGTTACCGTGCCCGCAAACGATAACGTTCGGGGGACATCGTGAGATGGTTGAGTTTGCCTCAGGCCGCCGAGGATGGATGCCCAAGAATCATATCTTGAAGTACAAGGCAAAAGACCTTGGAAAGGTGAAACTTCTTTGCAAGGAGTTGGAAGGGCACTGCGAGTCTTCGCCAGATTCCCCTCCGGGAAGCGCAAGGTTCTTCTTCGAGGTGGGGCCTCTTCAAGGGCGAGACCCGAAGCACCAACATGCAGTCCAGTATTTCAACTACATGCTGGAAACATCGTTCCCAGATCTTAAGGAAAAGTTCAAGCTGGTTTCGATTGGCAAGGAAACTCGCGAAAAGAGATCTGACGCCGGATCGCCCGCGTTGATACCCGCGGTGATGAGCTCTGACGCTATACGTCCCCAATTTGAGCTGGTGTCCTATACGATGGATTGTGACTACGGCGGCGTACTTGCTACCACTGGTTCTGGTCCAAGGCCTTAGCCCAAAATGGAACTAGTTGTTATCTAGCAAATTCGAAACTCTAGTTTCCAGCTTCATCGAAGTATACCATTTCTAGCTGATCGTCGCGCTAGCTAGTTTCAGCGCGGGAAAGGCTAGAAGATGAAACGTCGTGAAGCTTTGAAATTGATGGCCGCTTCTGTACCTATATTTGCAACCGTGGGCTGCACGTCCTTAATGGACAAGCAGCCCATGGCTGCGTCTGCGAGCATCAAAACCTTGGGCGTTACCTGATTGACGGCAAGGCCGCCGCACAGGGCACGTACTCGCTTACGGGCATTGCCGGCGCCGGCGACGTGATGAACACGCGCTTTGATCTGCCCCGCGGCGCGGACGCCTTCTGGCTTTCGGCGAGCCGGCTGCATTTGAGCCTGAATGCCGCGAAGGTTCCTTTCTTTAAACTTTCATTGTCGGTTCCGGACCGGATTGTGGCGTTGACGTCCAGAGAGGCGCAGGTGGTGGATGCGATGGGGAACACGCGTCCGGCACTGATGCCGGTGACGCAGGTGTTTGTCTACCACGTGGAAGCAGGCAGCAAGGTAGGAATGACGCTGGGTGGAGCGTCGTCGGCGTGGCAGCCGCAGGCACAGGCAGGGATCGCGAACCTGACGGTAGCGACGGGATTGCCGCTTGATGCCCAGGACCCGACGGGACATCACGCGCATGCTGCTCTGGCCGAGGTGACGAGCTACTACTCCGGGCTGAGCCTGCAGATTCTGAATACGGGCGCGGAGCTGCAGACAGGCGAAGTGGATGGTTTGCCGGATAACTTGCGCAACCGGAACCTGCCGATGGCGAGAGGTGAGCGTCCAGCGAGGTTGGAGGCGGCGGTGTTCAGGAGTGGTGCAAGGGAGCCGAGGCTGCAGAGGGTTTCGGAGCTTATTGATTGTCAGGCTGGCGGGGTTGGGGTGCATCATCCGTAAGGGGCGGCTTGTTCTAAAAAGCTAGTGCGATTTTTCGGGCTGGGTCTGCTGAGGCAGATCCGGCCCGTTTTCTTTTAGTGGTCGGTGGTGACGACCAAGAAGATGTTGGCTGACCCCAAGGTATAGAAAGCCCAGGGTGAGGCAACCCAAGATGTTGGG
>JANXPR010000156.1 GCA_025357215.1 Acidobacteriaceae bacterium
GAAATGGTGATGCCCGGCGACAACGTTGCCCTGGTGATTGAACTGATTACTCCAGTGGCCATGGACAAGGGTCTGCGTTTCGCTATCCGCGAAGGCGGCAGGACCGTGGGCGCGGGAACCATCAGCGAGATCATCACCTAGTTACACAAATTTTGAAATTTCAGGTTTTAGATTTGCAATTGGAAATATTCGAACAAGTCGTGAGCCTTGAGCGTAAAAGCTAAAGGCTCATGGCTAAAGGCTAAGGGCTTTTGTCATGAGAGAAATCGTTACGTTACAGTGCGGCGACTGCAAGAACCGCAACTACTCCACGACCAAAAATAAGAAGACTACAACGGGCCGTTTGGAGTTCAAGAAGTTTTGCAAGAGCTGCCGCAAGCACACGGGACACAAGGAAGTGAAGTAAGCAATTGGTAACTAGCAATTGGCAATTAGCCACACATGACATTCGTTTGTACCGGAATGTTGTGTCAAACGAGACAAGGCTAGGAGCTAGTTACTAAGGGCTGCGGTTAGGCGGGTGAAGCGCGGAGCGAGCGCCGGAATAGCGCGAGCAAAGCGCGAGGGCGAAGCAGCGAAGCGTTGCGGAGCCCTTGAAATAAAGAGGGGCGTAAGCTCAATGGCTAAACTGCCGGTCTCCAAAACCGGACTTGGGGGTTCGAGTCCCTCCGCCCCTGCCAGATTTGTAGTTAGGACAAGAAGGAACAGGTAGAACTTATGGCCAAAACGGCGATCATGACGCGGGAAGACAGAAGTCTGGGAACCCGGATTCAGCAGTTCCCCGCGCGCGTGGGCACTTTTCTGTCGGACGTTCGCAATGAAATGCGGAAGGTCACTTTTCCCAGCCGGAAAGAAGTCCAGGCAACAACGCTGGTGGTGATCATCACCGTCACTTTGTTCGGTATTTATTTTTTCATTCTTGATCAGGCCTTTGCGCCTGCTGTCGGGTGGGTGCTGAAGCACTCCAAGTAGGCCAGTGGAAGGTTGATGCGAAGCATGGAAGAACAAAAAACAGCGGGAACCGGCGGGGCCGAGGCACCAGCGGGCAATTCGCCGGCGACAGAGGAAAACGCCAATCCGAATATGAAGTGGTACATCATCCACTCCTATTCCGGTTTTGAGCGGAAGGTAAAAGAGTCTCTGGAAAGCCGGATCATTGCGTTCGGGCTGGGAGAAAAGATCGGCAAGGTAGTCATTCCCACCGAGCCGGTCACGGAAGTGCGCAACGGAAAGAAGTACACCGTGGAGCGCATGTTCTATCCTGGCTATGTGCTGGTGCAGATGGATTTGACGGGATTCCGCACGGGCGGGGAAGGTGATCACGTGTGGCACGTGGTAAAGTCCACGCCGCGCGTCACTGGTTTTGTGGGCACGGCCAACGATCCAACGCCGCTGTCCGCTGACGAAGTCAACCAGATCATCTATCGCGTGCAGGTCAGTAAGGACAAGCCGCGGATCAAGGTCAAGTTTGAAAAGAACGAAACGGTACGGATCACTGACGGGCCGTTCGCCAATTTCAACGGTACAGTGGACGAAGTGAATGAAGACCGCGAAACCTTGAAAGTCATGGTCACGATCTTTGGACGCGCCACGCCGGTGGAGCTTGAATTCGGCCAGGTGGAAAAGGTCGCTTAGCAAGAAATGTGTGGAGCGCAGCCGCCCTCGGCTGCGGACAAGATCTTTAGAGAGATTGGGTAACGACAGATGGCACCGAAAAAAGTACAAGGACAAGTAAAGTTGCAGATTGAAGCGGGCAAAGCGACCCCGGCGCCGCCGGTCGGTCCCGCGCTGGGCCAGGCGCAGATCAACATCATGGAGTTCTGCAAACAGTTCAACGCCCGCACGCAGAACAAGGAAATGGCCGGACTGATCATCCCCGTGGTGATCACCGTCTACAGCGACCGCTCGTTCACCTTTATTACCAAAACGCCTCCGGCTTCCATCCTGCTCAAACGGGCCGCTGGCATCGCCAAGGGTTCTGGCGCGCCGAACAAAGACAAGGTCGGCAAAGTCACCGAGAAGCAGGTGATGGATATCGCCAAGCAGAAAATGCCCGATCTGAACGCAGCTTCACTCGAAGCCGCCGTCAAGAGTGTTAAAGGCACCGCGCGCAGCATGGGCATTGAAGTAACAGCGTAAGCGTTTAGCGCCAACAGGTTTTTATCGACAATTACTACGGCGCCGGAAAATAACCCGGCGCGGTGGGAGATGAGGAAAAGCAATGAGCCGCAAGGTTGGAAAAAACATCACTAAGTCGCGTGCAGCGGTGGAATCCCGTTCCTATACGCTGACCGAAGCCGTTCCGCTATTACAGAAAGTTAAATTCGCCAAATTCGATGAGACGGTGGAAATCACTCTTCGCCTGGGTGTTGACCCGAAACATGCTGACCAGATGGTCCGCGGCACGGTAGTTCTGCCGCACGGACTGGGTAAATCGAAAAAAGTCCTGGTCGTGGCCAGCGGAGAAAAGCTCCGCGAAGCAGAAACTGCCGGCGCTGACTTTTTCGGCGGTGAAGAAATGGTGGAAAAAATCCAGAAGGAAAATTGGACGGATTTTGACGCCGTGATCTCCACCCCGGACATGATGAAGTCCGTGGGTAAGCTGGGTAAAGTACTCGGTCCCAAGGGACTGATGCCCAATCCCAAGACGGGCACCGTCACTTTTGATATTGCCAACGCCATCAAGGAGATCAAGGCCGGTAAAGTTGAATTCCGTACCGATAAGACCGCCTTGGTTCACGTTCCCGTAGGCAAGATTTCCTTCAGCGCTGAAAAACTCGTGGACAACGCCACCACAGTGATCACCAGCGTGGTCAAGGCCAAGCCTTCGGCTGCGAAAGGCAAATACATCAAGGGCGCGTACATCTCGTCCACCATGGGACCGGGAATTTCACTCGACACCACAGCCGTTGAAGCGGCGTCGAAGGCATAAATCGAGCGTCCCGAAAGCCGGGTGACAAAAAAGGATTGAATTATGGCCGTTACTAAAGCAAAAAAAGCCGAACAGATTGCCAAGCTGAGCGCTGACCTCAAGCAGGCCAGCAGCATGATTGTGGGCACATTTTCCAAGCTCACCGTCTCGAAAGACTTTGAACTGCGCAAGACCGTCCGTTCCGCCGGTGGCCGCTATCAGGTGGTAAAAAACACCCTGGCCAAGCGCGCGTCGGAAGGCACCAAGGTTGCTGAAGCGTTGCAATCGCTCAAGGGTGTCAGCTCCATCGCCTACACCAGTGGAGATCCCGTCGCGTTGGCAAAAGCGCTGAGCAAATACGCGGACGATAATCCGGAATTCACTTTCAAGGCCGGCGTTCTGGAAGGCCGCTTGATCTCCATGAAAGAGGTCAAGGCCCTGGCTACCATGCCGTCCAAGGAAGAGCTTTATTCCAAGCTCTTGTTCCTGATGCAGTCTCCGGCCCAGCGTCTGGTCACGGTGATGAGCGCCGTGGGTCGCGACTTGGCGGTCGTCGTCAATCAGGGCGTGGAAAAGGGCAAGTTCAAGGACGCAGGCGAAGCTGCTGGCAGCTAAGTCCGCAACCGAAAAATTTGTTTTCAAGCAAGTTTTGTTTTCAACCTGAACCGGCAACAAGTGCTGGCTGGATCAGGATAAGTTTCTCGCTGACAAAAACTCATGGTGGCGCTTGTCTGGGCGCACTGGAACACGATGAGGGGCTGCGGCGGATCAGCACAAAATACGAATTCAGGAAACGTGGAGAAAAATACAAATGGCAGACTTACAGCAACTTGAAGATCAGATTGTCGGGCTCAGCCTGCTCGACGCAGCAGCCCTGGTAAAGAAGCTCGAAGAGCGCCTCGGAGTTTCCGCGGCTGCGGCAGCCCCGGTCATGATGGCGGGTGGTGGCGCGGCAGCGGCCCCGGCGGAAGAGAAGACCGAATTCACGGTCATGCTGACCGGAGCTGGCGCCAACAAGATCAACGTGATTAAGGCCGTGCGCGAAGTCACCAGCCTGGGCCTGAAAGAAGCCAAGGACCTGGTCGACGGCGCTCCCAAGGCTATCAAGGAAGGCGTCACCAAGGAAGAAGCCGAGGCCATCAAGAAGAAATTTGTTGATGCCGGCGCTACTGTTGAAGTTAAGTAGGGCTGGCCATGCCGGGAGCGGTCCTGGCATGGAACTCCTTGGGTTGAAAAGGCTTAAGGCTGGAAAATTAGCCAGATAGGGCGGGCCAGGGGTAATTCCCTCAGGCCCGCGTCCCTATTTTTCCGGGCCGAGGGGTTGAATCCGGAAGAGGGTTTCTGTTATCAAATAGATACGGTAGGTATCTCTTCCTAAACCGGAACTATCTTGTAATTGCAGGCAGCGTGGTGCTCTGGGCTGGCGTGGCTCGGAGTCGTAGCTTGGCTTGCCGATATTAGTCGTTTTGAAACAGGTCTGTGAGCAGCAGACCGCAGAACGGTTCTTAGACACGGGCGCGGACAAACACAATTCAAGCTTTCCTGAATTCGCCATGGCGGCGTCATCGGAGATTTTTGTCTCCGTTGACCGTTTTATTTTTTGTCGCCTGCTCCGTGCGCAGTGCAGTGTGTTGACGCTGCATAAATAACAGGTTTGGTTCTGGAAAAGCAAGATTTTTTCCAGACAGGCCCTTACCATAGTTCGCCCTCTAGGCCGAACGAACGTGTGCAACGCATTAGGAGTAATTCATGCCCAACAAGAGTGGCCAAGCTCGCTATCGTCTTGATTTTTCCAAAATTCCAGCAGCCTTGCAGATTCCGAACCTGATTGAGGTCCAGAAACGTTCGTACGAACGTTTTCTGCAGATGGACAAGCTGCCCAGCGAACGTGACGATAGCGGTCTTCAATCCGTATTCCAGTCGGTGTTCCCCATTACTGACTTCCGCAACGTTTCCGAACTGGCGTTCGTCGATTTTGCCATCGGCAACTGGGAGTGCAAGTGCGGACACTTAAAAGGTCTTCATCACCTCCGTACCACCTGCCGTAATTGCGGCAACACGGTCATCACCGATCCGTTTCATCCCGGCGAAGTGCTTTGCGGCAAGTGCGGCACCTATAACGCCAACACGCCGGACTTCTGCAACAAGTGCGGTGACCCGGTAGGCCTGCAACTCAAGTACGACGTGGCTGAGTGCGAAGAGCGCGGCATGACGTATTCCGCGCCGCTCAAAGTCACCATCCGCCTCACCATTTACGATAAGGACCCGGAAACCGGCAACAAGAGCATCCGCGACATCAAGGAACAAGAAGTCTTCTTTGGCGACATTCCGCTGATGACCCAGAACGGCACCTTCATCATCAATGGAACCGAGCGCGTGATCGTCAGCCAATTGCACCGTTCGCCTGGCGTGTTCTTTGAAACCGCGAACAACCGCACATACTTCCTGGGCAAGATCATTCCCTACCGCGGAAGCTGGGTAGAGTTTGAATACGACCAGAAGAATATCCTGTACGTCCGCATTGACCGTAAGCGCAAGTTCCTGGGCACCATCTTCCTGCGCGCGTTGGGTCTGCGTTCGGACGAAGACATTCTGCGCACGTTCTACACCGTGGACCGCATCAGCCTGAAAAACAAAGAGCTTCGCTGGATGCTGGAATCCGGCGTAGAAAAGCCGACCAACCTCGTCGGCCTGAAGCTGGCGCGCAGCGTAAAGGACAAGAGTGGACATGAGATCGCCCACTCCGGCCGCAAAATTTCTCCGGCCATTTTGAAGGAAATTCAAAAAGCCAAGATCAACGAAATCGAAATTGACGTTACCGATCTGGAAGGCGCCTTCACCGCGGCCGACATCGTTGACACCAACACCGGCGACGTTCTGCTGGAAGCCAACAATGAGATTACGGCTGACAAGCTGAGCAAGGTGATGGACGCGGGGATTGAAGAAATCCACGTCTTCTTCCCGGAACGCGACGACGTAGGCAACATCATCAGCGCCACGCTGCGCCGTGACTCGGTCAAGACGCCGCAGGAAGCGTTGATTGAAATCTACCGCAAACTGCGTCCCGGCGATCCGCCGACCCTGGACACCGCCACCGCCTTGTTCCATGGCATGTTCTTTGATTCGCGCAAGTATGACTTCAGCCGCGTGGGCCGCTTGAAGTTCAACATCAA
>JANXPR010000227.1 GCA_025357215.1 Acidobacteriaceae bacterium
AGCGCGCCACGCGGGCGATCAAGAAAGAAGTTCCCGGGCTGGTGGTGATCGGCGATGTTTGCCTGTGTGAGTACATGTCGCACGGCCATTGCGGCATAGTGCAGGCCAAGAAGCCTCCGGTTGAAACTCCGATGCGTGTGCGCGTGGTATCCAATCGCGATCAGCTTGCCGCCGTCACTACTGAGCTGGCGGAAGTCGCTGCCGCCACGGAGTACGAGATCCTCAACGATCCTACGCTCGACCTGCTGGCGAAAACGGCGGTGGCCCAGGCCCGCGCCGGCATGGACATCATCGCGCCTTCTGACATGATGGATGGCCGCGTGGCCGCCATCCGCAAAGGACTGGACGACGCCGGCTACGTCAACACGCCTATCCTTGCTTACGCCGCAAAATTCGCGTCGGGATTTTACGGCCCGTTCCGCGAAGCCGCTGACTCGGCTCCAAAATTCGGCGACCGCAAGTCGTATCAAATGGACGGAGCCAATCTGCGCGAAGCCATGCGGGAAATCCGCCTCGATCTGCAGGAAGGCGCGGACATGATCATGGTTAAGCCGGCCATGGCTTATTTGGATGTGATTGCCGAAGCGCGCCGCCGGTTTGACGTGCCCATCGCCGCTTACCAGGTTTCCGGCGAGTACTCCATGCTGCAAGCGGCGTTTGCCAAGGGCTGGCTGGAACGCGATCGCGTGATCCTGGAATCGCTGCAATCCATCAAGCGCGCCGGCGCCAGCATCATCCTTACTTATTTTGCGAAGGACGCGGCCAGGCTGTTGGGCTGAAACCAGGAAACCAAAATACTCGGCCTCTGGCATCGTTGCCGCTTGCTCTCACAACAGGGAACCATAACTCGGCATGAAGGCCCGGCACTCAATTGGCGCCTCTGTTTGCAGGCCGCTATACTGCAGGAGTTTCATGCTAAGTTCCTGTTTTGCGCTGGAGCAGGCTTGCCCTGAATTATTTTGCCCACACGCCGACTGGATTTCGCGTTTTAGACTTCTCAACTCCGCAGCGAGCGCGGCCGCCCGGGTGGAATAAATCGAGCACCGGGCCGGCGACGCGAATCCATGGGCCACTGGCTTTGTCATCTGGGAGCCCGCGTTTACACAGGCGGCGCCATTCCAAAGGCTGCCTCCAGGGCAAAACCTGACCGCGGCCCTTGCGACGCATTTTCCATTCTGGTCCGTAGCCTGACCGGGACCGCAGCTTTGGCAGCCAGCTCCAACGCAGCTTTGTTGGACCATGGGTACAGCCTTGCCGGGATTGTCCGCGGTAACTGCGGGCGGACATGGTCCGGTACCACTGCATCCTTCATGGACCACAGGCACAGTCTTGCCCGGATTGTCCACCGTAACCGCGGGTGGGCATGGTCCCGCGCCACTGCAACCTTCATGGATTACGGGCACAGTTTTGACGCTAGTTTCTGCTCTCGCAGCAGTAGGACAGGGCTCCGTCCCGCATGAGGCGCCACTAGCATGGTGCGCGGACGGCTCTTCCGCGGATACTTTCGTGGGAGTTGACACTACAAACTTGGCTTTGTCTCCCGCTATTTCTTTTGCAGCCGGTTCCATGGTTCCTTGGGCCGGTCGCGTGTTTTCCGGTTTTGCATCGGTGATCGGTGACGGCGGAGCTACAGAATGGGGCGCCGGCATTTCCGGCGAAACATTGGTTCTGACACTGGGCGCGGAGGGTGTGCCATCATGCGGTCTGCCGCCATGCCTGCCGGTGCTGGAACTATTTCTGGAGCTATTCGGCGATGGATCTTTGCGGTGATGGCGAGAATCGGGCGTCTTGGCTGGCGATGAGTGCGCTCCAGAATTGTTCGAGGTCGTAGCCGGCGCGCTCGGCTTTGGGTTGGGGTGGTGATGCGGCTTTGGCGTCGGTTTCGGCTTCTCGTGGTGTTCCCCTAACAAAGGTAGGCCAAACAATGCAACTGCAACTATCAAACCAGATCGCCGCACCAACACCTCCTGATAGCTAAGCGTCTAGTTTAGCTGCTGTCAGCCGCTAAAACTACATTTAATCTATTGCGGGTTAAACTATGGTCCACCAGCAATGGTATGTGTCCTTGGGCGGAAGCTCAAATTTACAAAGCGTTGCATTCTTTAGGTCATGTGGCGTTAGTGCCCGCTCTCGCCTTCCTCTTCCTCTTCGTCTTCATCTTCGCCTTCCGCCACATGATGCAAGGTCCGCACGTTCTTGAAAGTCAAGAAGGCAACCAGGCAAATCGCCAGCGCCACCACACCGGCGGCTCCGTAACGAACCACCGGGCCCGGACCAATATGTTTCTGTGCGTCTAGTAAATTCGTCATGTCGCGTTGGTACGCGGTCTGCGCGGCCATTTCAGAATTGAAAGTGGAAAGCTCTTGCTTGGACGTTCGATAGCGGTTGAGCAAATCCTCGGGCAGTCCTTGTCCGGCAGGCGACTGTCTGCGCTGGTCCATCAGCGGCTGGGCAAATTGCGTATACCACTGCTGCTCGCGCGCGATCAGGTCTTGCAAAATCTTGTCGTTCTTAGCGCCGTCATCGCGCTGCGCCAGCCGTTCCACCAGGTCTTTGTTCAAGTGGACGAGATCTTCGTAAGCCGAGTTGCCGTCCAGCATGAACCGGTGCAACGCCACATCCATGCTGTCCAGCGCAAAGATGGCTTCTTGGCGATTTTCATATTGGCGCAACGCCGCGCTGTGGTCGTTGATGGCGCCATCAAGTTGGTGCAGGTGGTATGCGGTCCAACTCAGCCCGGCCACGGCCACCAAGCTTAGAATCAGCAAGGCGAAAACAGACAAGTGCGCTATCACGGCCGGTCGGCGCGCGGACGAAGAGACCTCTTCCAGGGATGTCATAGAGCAAGCAGGCTAGCACAGCAGGAGGAGCGAAAAAGAAACCAAGGTGCTGGCAGACGAGGCCATTGGAGCATTCGCAGGCAATCGTTAGTCATCCCGTAGACCGTTAGCGGGCAGAAAAACCAAAGACCGCGCAGGGCGGCCTTCAGTTTTACTTTGGACGTCGAATTTATTAATTACATTGATTCAGACTGGCCAAAACGAAGATCGGTTAGCTGCCTTTGATCTTGCGCATAATCCACACCAGAATCACGGCGCCCACAAAGGCCACCAGGATGGTGTAGATCAATCCGCCTTGTCCGGCAGCGCCGAACATGCGCATGAGCCATCCGCCCAGCACCGCGCCAATAATCCCTAGGATAATGTCGCCAAAAACGCCATAGCCTGATCCCTTCATGACTTTGCCAGCTGCCCAACCTGCAACCAGGCCAACCAGGATCCACCAAAGAAAATTCATAGTTACCCCTCCTTTGAAACTCGCTGCACCAGGCAGGACTGCCTCCAGTCGCGCTCGGCGAGTAAATTTCGAGCGCCATCCTATATGAAATTGGTCGGATTGTCCCGTGTAAGCGCCCCCACTAAACCCCTATCGAATCCTTATCCGCCCGGCCGATATCTAATGGAAGCAGAAGAAATCGCGGACACTCGCCTTGGGCGCTGTTTAACGCTGATCATCGTATCCGATGCGGCTAATTGCTAATTGCCAAGCGCTAATTGCTGATTAGCGCTGACTGCTCATTTACAATCAACTGTTTGCCCTTGGAATGATTTCTTTGCAGGAGAGCGTTCACCTTGCCAGACACTATTTATGACGTTGCCATTATCGGCGGCGGCCCCGGCGGTTACACCGCTGCCATCCGCGCCGGCCAGCTTGGACTGAAAACCTGCCTCATCGAGCGGGACGCAAAACTCGGCGGCACCTGCTTGCATGTCGGCTGCATCCCCACCAAGGCCCTGCTCTTCCATGCCGAAGTCTATGACCACATCAAGTCCGCGGCGGAGTACGGCATTGACGGTCTGGGCGCAGGCACCGTCAACTGGAAAACCATTCAGGACCGCAAAGCCGCCATCGTTACTAAGCACACCAAGGGCCTGGACTTTTTGATGCGTAAGAACAAAGTCACCGTGGTGCGCGGCTACGGCAACCTGACCGGCCCCGCCAAAGGCGGAGTCCACACCGTGGACGTTACCGGTGACGGCGGCGCGAAGTCGCAGATTCAAGCCAAGAATCTCATCCTGGCCACCGGATCATACGCGCGCATGCTGCCCGGCCTTCAGGCGGACGACCGCATCCTTACGAACATTGAAGTCCTCAGCCTGGGCGCAATTCCCAAATTTCTGGTCGTCATTGGATCGGGTGCGGTGGGCGTGGAATTTGCTTCCATCTACCGTTCCTTCGGCGCGGAAGTTACTGTCATCGAAATGCTGCCGCGGATCGTTCCGGTGGAAGACGAAGACGTCAGCAAAGAACTGCTGCGCAACTTCAAGAAGAAAGGCATCAACTGCTTCGTCAATACCAAAGTAGAGAAAGTCGAAAAGACCAAGGACGGCGTCTCCATCAGCTTTACTCCGCAAGGTGAAGCCACGCAAAAAATTGAAGCCGAAAAAGTGCTTATCGCCGTGGGCCGCGGGCCGAACACCGAAAAAGTTGGCCTGGAAAAACTGCCAAACATCAAGACCGAGCGCGGATACGTCCATGTAAACGAATGGATGGAGACCGGCGAAAAAACCATCTACGCCATCGGTGATATCGTCGCCGGATTCCCGCAACTTGCGCACTCCGGCGCAATGGCCGGAATCGTTGCTGTCACGCGCATCGCCGGCAAACCCGCCAAGCCGATGAACAAGAACCGCATCCCCGGCGCCACCTACTGCGAACCGCAGATCGGCAGCGTTGGCCTGACTGAAGCTAAAGCCAAGGAAGTCGGCCTGCAGATTAAGGTTGGCAAGTTCCCCTTCACTGCTAACTCCAAAGCCAGCATCATTGACCAGCATGAAGGCTTCATCAAGGTTGTCGCCGATGCAAAATTTGGCGAGATTCTGGGTGTGCACATCATCGGGCCCATCGCAACAGAACTGATCGCAGAAGCTGTGGCCGTAATGGAACTGGAAGGCACCGTGGAAGACCTGATGTTTACCGTACACGCGCATCCCACGGTTTCTGAAGGCATGCTGGACGCGTTCAGCGCCGTGGAAGGCAAAGCGATCAATGCGTGAGGAAGCAGAGCTGGGAAACTGTTTACCACTGATTTTCACGGATGACAGTGATCCGAAATTGGCCGCGAATGCTTGCGATATGCGCGAATGGATTTGCTGAAACACACAGGTACAGAGTCCAAAGCATTTTCGACCAATTCGCGTCAATTCGCGGCTTAGTCTTTCTTGATCTGTGTTCATCCGTGGAGATCAGTGGTTAGAATTGCCTTATGCAGCTTCGCGTCATCAACGTTCTCTGGCTCGGCCGTGTTGACTATCAGACCGGCCTTGATCTCCAGCAGACCGTTGTTAATTTGGTCAAAGAAGGACGCATCGGGCATACGCTGCTTCTCCTCGAACATCCGCCGGTGATTACTCTGGGCCGCAACGCCAGCGAGACCAATATTGTCGCTCCGCGTGAATTCCTGGCCAGCAAGGGCGTGGAGCTTTTCGATACTAACCGCGGCGGCGACGTCACGTTCCACGGTCCCGGCCAACTGGTTGGCTATCCTATCTTTAATCTGCGCGCGTTTGAACCGCGGATTGGCGCCGTGGAGTTTGTCCGCAGAATAGAAGAGGTTCTCATCCGCACCTGTGGCGATCTGGGCGTGTTCACCGAACGTATTCCCGGACTGACTGGTGTCTGGACGCAAAACTCTCCGCCGCCAACTCCCGCAGGGCCACAAGCAGCGTCTGCGGCCCCGCAAAGAGCGCCCGCGGCTGCGCAAAGAAAGATCGCGGCCATCGGCGTACACATTTCCCGTGCCGTCACTTCGCACGGCTTCGCGCTCAACGTGGCCACGGACCTGGACTACTTCAAGATGATTGTCCCTTGCGGGATCACTGACAAACCAGTTACTTCGCTGGCCGTCGAGATGCCCATATCTGCCGAGCAAGGTTCCAGCGTGCCGCGCGCGGTGCCTTCACTGGAAGAATCCGCCCAAATGGCTTCGCGCAATTTTGGACGCGTCTTCGAAGCACAAACCCTCTGGCTGGAGTCGCTCGAGGATTTGCTGCAAGCAAATCCAGGCAAAACAGAAGACGATCTCTTGGCTTCCGTGCCGCCAGAATTGGCAGAAGAAAATGCGC